>CANFOP010000007.1 GCA_947448685.1 Chitinophagaceae bacterium
AAATTTAACAGCTAAATATTTTCTTTTTTGTGTGAATTTTCCTACCTTCATTTTCTCTTCAAAAGTAGGTTCAACTTCGTACGAACCACTGCAGAAGAGCACTTTCGGAGCACCGAAAAATATTATAGTTCTTTATGCAGCAGAAAAAACCCATTTTTCTGCAAACAAAAATCGCTGAAACCCTTTATTCATAATGGTTTCAGAAGATGATAAAAAGTGATTTAATTTATCAGCAAATGGGGTGGTTCCTTTACGGCCCACACCACCAGAAGGCCTGCAAAAACGTGCAAATAGCTGTTTTTCAGGCCTTTTTACATTTTTAAAATGCATATACGTGCATAAGTCGCCTCAATGTTGCAGTAATTTGGCAACATACTTGCAACAGAAAATCACGTAACTCACTCTTCTTCTTTCTCGTTTTTTACGCATTGAATTGCTTCGTTTTGCACCAAAATCGAAACAAAAATTAATGCAATTTTAAACCCATTTTAAACCTTTAAATTTTAAAAAATGAGAAAAAACAATTTAATGGAATCGGCTGAGTTCAGCATTCATTTCCATCTTAGAAGAACATTTTCCTATGAAAATGGAGAACATCCTATTGTAATGCGGGTAAATTATCACAAAACCAGAAAAGATATCGTAACAGGTCTTTCCTGCCATGCTGATTACTGGATCTCGGAGAAAAACATGGTTGACCCGGTTAATGATGAGGCCATCGCTGTCAATGAAGAACTGGTGCTCATCAGAGAAAAATCCAAAGAGCGCTACCGTGAGCTGAAGGAAAGTAAAAAGCCTTTTAGTGTAAACGAGCTTATCGATTGTATCAAAGGGAAAGAACCAGCGCCCCAGTCCGTGATGGAATACATGGATATAAAAATAAAAGAGGTGGAAGAGTCCGTTGATATTGATATGCGGGGTACTACTTTTTATAAGTACAAAAGGGTTAAGCGTTATCTTGAAGAGTTTCTGATGAACAGTAGGAATTTTAAAAACTATCCCGTTAGTGGAATTGATGTAGACTTCATCAACAAATTCAGCAACTTTCTACGTAAAGAAAAACAGAACGGTCAAAACTCGGTTACAGCTTTATTAAGTGTGCTAAGAACCGTTTTAAAAATAGCCATTGAATCGGGTGTAATCCAAAAGAACCCTTTTGATTCGATTCATTTTAAAAGAAAGCCAGTGAACAGAGAATATCTTTCCATTGAAGAGTTAGATGAGTTGCAGCGACTCTCCGATCTAAAACCAGATTTAGAACTCGCCCGCGATTTATTCTTGTTTGCTTGCTACACCGGACTTGCTTATTCGGATATCAAAGAACTCAAAAAAGGACATATCAACATCGATCATGACGGAAGCAAGTTTATTCATAAAGCTCGTTATAAAACGGAAATCATGAGTTTGATACCGGTGTTACCAACCGCCGAAAAAATCTTATTGAAATATTCCATAGATGCTGATTTTAGAAATTTCCGCTGGAAGGTTCCATATAACTCTAAGCTTAATGGCAAGTTGAAAGAAGTAGCATTGCTGGCGAATATTGACAGGAAAATATTTATGCACCTGGGTCGTCACACTTTTGCTACCACCATTACTTTAAGCAATGGAATCTCACTCGAAACCGTGAGTAAGATGCTTGGCCATAGTACGATTAAACATACACAGGAGTATGCTAAAATAACGGGTTCGAAAGTGAAGAATGAGATGAGTAAGATTATGGGGATTTATAGTTAGTGTTTTTCGGTTGTGATTAAAATATACACGTTTATCAATTGCTGTGTTACGGAAGCGTAATGAGAGGGGGGGCTATATTTTTGCATTTTTTGTAAGAATAATTAATGTACTAAGCATTTGTCAATTGTTTATCCATATTGCATAATATGCTATTCACTTTACATATTTTATTATAAAAAGCATGCTAAAGTATGCATTATAGTCAAAAATACTATATTTGCATATTAAATTATGCAAAATATGGATTTCTCTAATATTCGGGTTAGTGATGTAAAAATCGAAATTGGAACGCTCATAAAAAAAATGAGGGCCAATAGAAAATTGACTCAGGTAGAACTAGCTAAACGATTAAACTTATCGAGAATAACTATTCAAAATATCGAACGAGGGAATAATTTCACAATTGATTCTTGCCTGCTTGTATTTCAACATTTTGATGAAATCGAGTCATTTAATGCGTATATTAAATCAAAGATTGATGACTACAATGAAATGAAATCCATCTACTAGAGTAGGTTAAATCTCTATGCAACTGAGAATATGTATAATTTTTTATTGCTCGATTAAATTGATGGTGATGTGTACCAAGTTCAATGGTCAATGGATGCTAAAAATAGAGGAGTGATTCCAATAAAATAGTAGATTATGGTTGATTTGAATGACTTTGATAGAGTATGCGGCGAATAAACTCCACATTCGCCGCATTTTTGCGGTGAATAATTCTAAAATTGACTCTTTTTTAAATAGGAACATCAATCCACTATCTATTTTTTAATGAATTTAGTTAGTACATTATCTATTTTTGTATTAATTTAAATAACGATATGGGTGATTTATGGGAAAACTTTATTATTTCGGAAAAAATAAAAAAACAAAATACAATAAGGCAGTTAACTGGCAAAAGTGACTATTTCAAAGAAATACTCGATTTTGAATTTAAAGATAATAAGTAAACAACTTCAATGCTTCCACCTTAAAGTAATTGGTATTGGCAGCAAATATCAAATGAATTCATTTTCAATTATCTTTTCCCAAAAAAATTAAATTTTCACCCCATACATCATTACACATACCCATTTCCGTTAGTTAACCTTCTCAACTGCATAAATTCCTCCCTCCACTACCTCAACAAAATCGCATTCCCATTCTTCACAATCACCTTTCCCTCTAGCAGCACAGCACTTACGTAATATACATAAGTCGTGCCCGGCTGTTACTTTTACTTGTATTTTCCAATGTTCTGCAATTCAATGGATGTAATTGCATATAAAAATGATTACTACCCATTATTTACACCCTTTAGGGTATATAAATGAATGAAATATTATTTTTTATACCCTTAAAGGTATATTTTTATCAATTTTTATTATATTCGTACCTTAAAGGGTATAAAATATGTCCACTTCTATATCAGATTTTATTAAGCAAAAAAGAAAGCAGCTGAAACTCACACAGCCCGATTTGGCAGAAAGGGCCGGGGTTGGACTTCGGTTCGTAAGAGAGCTGGAACAAGGAAAACAAACGGTTCGGTTAGACAAAGTGAATCAAGTACTCGCTTTATTTGGAAGTAAATTAGGTGTCATTAGAAATATTGAATCATGAGACAAGCAGAAGTATTTTATAAAAATGAATTGGCTGGTATCATCGCAGAAAATGATGAGGGGTATGTATTTCAATACGATGCTAATTATTTAAAAAATGTAGACTCAAAACCAATTAGTCTAACAATACCTTTAAATGATCAACCTTACAAAAGTAGACTCTTGTTTCCTTTTTTTGACGGATTGATTCCTGAAGGTTGGTTATTGAATATTGCGTTAACCAATTGGAAGCTCAATCAAAGAGACCGTTTTGGATTGCTACTGTCTTTATGCAAAGACACTATTGGTTGTATTTCTGTTATACCAAAATTAGAAGAAGAATGATGAACTGTTTATACTGCTATCAACCACTGAATAAAGATGAAATTGATTTTCATCCATCTTGTAGCAAAAGGATTTTTGGAACTACACAGCCCCCTGTTATTGATTTTGATTTAAAGCAACTGGAAGAACTGGCCAAACAAATCGTTATTGAAAGTAAAGCAGTAACAGGTGTTCAGCCAAAATTGTCTTTGAATATAAAGAAACAGATTAATGAAGCACCAAAATTAACCATCGTGGGGCTACAAGGAGATTTTATTCTTAAGCCGCCTTCAGCTCAATACAAAGAACTGCCGGAAAATGAAGACTTAACCATGCACTTGGCGGATTTGGCAAAGATAAAAACTGCCAAACATTCTTTGATTCGTTTACATTCAGGAGAGCTGGCATATTTGACTAAGCGCTTTGATAGAATAAAAGGACAAAAAATTGCAGTTGAGGATTTTTGTCAGTTAAGCGAAAGACTTACGGAGGAGAAATACAGAGGCTCCATTGAAATGATTGGAAAAATCGCTAACAAATTCACCACTAATAATGGTATTGAGGCGCAACGACTCTTTGAGCTGATACTATTTTGCTATCTCACCGGCAATGCAGATATGCACCTAAAGAATTTTTCATTAATCGAAAATTTATTGGGAGAATATGAATTTTCGCCGGCTTATGATTTATTGAATACTGCTATTGTTATTCCTGATGATAAGGAAGAATCCGCATTAACAATCAATGGTAAGAAGAGTAAGATTAATATAAAAGACTTTAACGTATTAGCAACTTCACTTAAAATAAATGAAAAATCACAACAAGCCATATACGCCAGATTAAACAAGATTTTACCAAAATGGATTGCATGCATAAATGACAGTTTCTTGTCGAAGAATCTACAAAAAACTTACATAGAGATGCTGCAAAAAAAGCATGTGAAGTTGTTTGTATAAGTTTTTGAAAAGTGAAAAGAGTTATTCACCCAACGAATTAAGCGCTCTCAATTAAGAAGCCCACATGTTCAATAAATTTTAAGATTTCCGTCCATTTGTAAAAAATAATCATTAAAATAATTGTAATTTTTTTGATGTTTTATCGGATTTTTTCCGATATTAGTGTAATTATTTTACATAAAATGGACTTTAAAGCCGCTTTAATCCCTTTTTCTGAAGAGCCTTTGACCAAACAGGTCTTACTGGAACTGCTCAATGAGTATAAGCGCCCTTTTGACAAAATCAATGAACTGGTTAAACAAGGAATATTGGTGTTGGTGAAGAATGGCTTATATATTCCTGGTCCAGCATCTTTGGTTAGTGGACCTGAACCATTCTTGTTAGCTAATCATATTTGGGGACCAAGTTATGTTTCTCTTGAATCTGCAATGTCTTATTGGGGTTTGATACCAGAACGGGTATTTGAAATATCATCTGTAACTACGATGCTGAGCAAAACATACAACACTCCAACAGGAAGATATAGTTATATACATATGCCATCACCTTATTACGCTATGGGAATTCAACAAAGAAAACTATCCGATAGACAACATATTTTGATAGCTTCTCCCGAAAAATCTGTTTGCGATAAAGTAGTTGCTACTACTGGAATATTGCTTAGAAGTAAAAAACAAGTCCTTGATTTATTATTAGAAGACTTTAGAATTTCTGAAGAGCGGTTAAAATCTTTTAATACAGAAGAAATGAAAAACTGGTTGCCATTTGCACCAAAAAAATCTAGTCTTGAAATGCTCATTAATACAATTAGTCAATTATGATAAAAGAATGGTTACAAGAATATCAACCTAAAAATATGGAAGAAGCCGGATTGGCACTTCGCGAAATCATGCAGGAAGTTGCACTTGCTGGTTTGTACAGAGCAGGCTTTTTTGAAAAAGCTGCATTTTATGGTGGTACTGCTTTAAGAATTCTTTACGGTTTAGATAGGTTTTCGGAAGATTTGGATTTTTCACTTTTGCAACATGATGATGATTTTAAAATAGAAAAATATTTAGGCGCTATAGAACAAGAATTTTCTTCATTGGGAATGAAAGTAAGTATTCAAGAAAAAACAAAGAAAATAAAAAGCAATATTGACTCTGCTTTTTTAAAATCGGATACCATTTGGCATGAATTAGAGTTGGAAAATTTAAACCATCCAATTCCTTATGACAATCGCCTGCATGTAAAAATAAAAATTGAAGTGGATACACAACCACCCAAGGGTTTTGTTACAGAAGATAAGCTACTATTAAAACCCTTTTCCTTTTATGTAAAAACGTATACCCTTCCTAATCTTTTTGCCGGCAAGATGCATGCCTTATTGTTTAGAAAATGGAAACAACGCATGAAAGGCAGAGATTGGTACGATATGGAATGGTATATAAAAAAGGGAACTCCATTGCATCTCGAACATTTTATATCAAGGGCTATAGATAGCAATGACCTTAAAAGTGTAGAACTATCTAATGAGGCATTCAAAAATATCCTGAGAGAGAAAATTAAAACCGTTTCTATGGAGATGATAAAAGAAGATGTCAGAAAATTTATCAAGAATGATAGCAATATAAAAATATGGTCTCAATCTTATTTTTTGGATTTGATTGAAAAGATGAAATTCTGTTAGTTTTATAAAATCATTTGAAATTGAATTTCAGTTGAGTTTTAAATTCTCTAAAAAATTATATCATGTCTGTTTTTTCCAATGAACAAATCAGAATTTTCCAAACGCTTTTCAAAGGAAGAGAAGATGTGTTTGCAGTTCGTTGGGAAAAAGATAACAAAGCTGGTTATATGCCAGCATACGATTTGAATTGGGATGAATTTGCAAAGCATAAATTAAGAGGTGGTACATTAAAAGATTTTCCCAATAAAGAGTTTGCTCAACTTTCGCAGCAGAGAATTATTAATCATCTCATCGGAAAAGAGGTTGTTGGTTTGTATCCTTTATTAGCAGATAATTCTTCTTGGTTTATTGTTGCAGATTTTGATGAAAGCTTATCCAGTAAAAGAAGTTGGTTTGAGGAATGTAGGACTTTCATTGAAGCATGCAACCAATTTCAAATTCCTGCATATCTTGAACGTTCCAGAAGTGGCAAAGGCGGGCATGTTTGGATTTTCTTTGATTCAAATTATCCTGCATACAAAAGCAGAAAAATAGTTCTGCATATTTTAGAATTCTGTGGTATCATTTCGCCATTTGATAAAAACGCTAACTACGACAGATTATTTCCGAATCAAGATTACCATTCCGGAAAAGGATTGGGTAATTTAGTTGCTCTACCGCTTCAGCAAAAAGCATTAGAAAATAATAATTCTTGTTTTATTGACCCAAAAGATCTTTTACCATTCGATAATCAATGGGTGTTTTTACAAAAAATACAACGCGTTAAAATTGAACATTTAGAGGAGATATTTAATAGGCTTAAAATTTCAATTAATGATAAAAAAATATTTCCTGTTGAAACTTTATCGACAGAAAATGTAATTCAAATTGTACTAAACAATCAGATTATAATTTCAAGAAATCAACTAACAACGAATCTGATTTCTTTTTTAAGAGATAGCCTCAACTTTATTAATTCGGAATATATCATAAAAAAGAAGCTTGGTAAAAATACATTTGGCATTGAACACTATTTCAAAATGTTGGAAGAAAAAGAAGGTTTGATTCTATTACCTAAGGGATTTATAGGCAAGATAATTCGTTTCTGCAATGAGCAAAAAATTAAGTTTCAACTAATCGATGAAAGAAGGAAACTTACAGAAGTTAATTTTTCTTTTAAAGCTTCTTTGTTTAAGTATCAACAAGAAGCCGTTGATTTAACTGATAAAAAAGAAATGGGAGTTATTGTTGCTCCAACAGGTTCGGGTAAAACTATAATTGGGCTTAATATAATAACTAAGAAAAAACAACCAGCCTTAATTATTGTTCATCGGAAACAATTGTTCGACCAATGGATTGAACGCATCCAATCCTTTCTTGGCATTGCCGAAACCTTTATTGGAAAAATATCACCTGGTCAGCAAAAAATAGGCACGCATGTCACTGTGGCTATGATACAAAGTCTTGCTTCAATAGAAGTAGAAAACGAATTATTCAAGTCTTTTGGAATCATCATTATTGACGAGTGCCATCATGTTCCGGCTAAAACTTTTAGGCAAGTAATTCAAAATTTTTCTACCTACTTTATGTATGGTTTAACGGCTACGCCTATTCGCAAGAATAATGACGAAAAATTAATCTTCATTCATATTGGCGAAGTTATTCAAGAAGTGAAATTTCCAATTGAAAATAATTCGTCAAAAAAAGTATCTGTAATAATTCGGGAAACTGACCTGTTTGTTCCATTTGACTATAAGACAGATAAAACCGAAATGCTTGCACAAATACTGATTCATGATTCTGAAAGAAACAGAATTATTATTGATGATATTAAAACAGAAGCAAACACGGGGAAGAAAATTTTAGTTCTTACTGAAAGAAAGGCGCACATTAATATCTTGTATCAATATTTAAAAACCAATTACGAAGTAATTACGATTTCTGGTGAAGATTCAGAAACAACAAGAAAAATAAAATTCAAACAAATTAAGGAAGGCCAATTCCAAATTTTGATTTCTACCGGGCAATTCCTGGGCGAAGGAAGCGACATGGATAATTTAGAATGTTTAGTACTTGCATATCCGTTTGCTTTTGAAGGCAAATTGATACAATACATGGGAAGGGTTCAGAGATCAGAATTTACCGCCATTATCTATGATTATAGAGACATTCACATTGACTACTTAGAAAAACAATTCAGACAAAGAAACCTGCATTATAAAAAATTAATGAATGTAGGGCAAATTAGTAAATTCGATGAGTTGACCTTGTTGTTTAATGAAAATGTAGTTTTTGTAAATTCAGATGCTTATGTTTTACCGATAAGCTGTTTAGATTTATCGATTGGCATAGAAAAATTTAAAGAGGGAATTAAATGGAAATTAAGGGTTTTAAATTATGATGAAGAGCGTTGTGAATTAATGACAGAGATATTAGATTACCATGCTAAGTCGAAAATGAATACGCACAAACAGAGTTCCTTACAATTTTTAATTATCGATAAAATTAAATTTCGCACTGTTGATACTGGTCATTTGTTGAATGCTATAGAGCTTAAAAGAAATCCGATTAATCACATTATATCTGAGTCTTCTTTTGATGATGAAATGTCTAATCGTATTGAGATAAAATCACACAAGCCAATTGAAAGACTATTATCAAAAACCATGAAAGTGCCTTTCAATAAGATTCAATTTTTACATGCATGTGTTTCTTTTCAGGTATTTGTTGAAGAGCTTAAACAAGAAATTACTTTTGAGATTGAAAACCCTGATATAAGGCCAGAATTTGAAGCAATCAAAGATTACTTTATAAAAATTTTGAAGAAAAAATTAATTACTACTCAAATTGAAATTCGCTATTTGGATAATGAAATTATTTCCCAATATGCAAGCTCTGAAGATATCGATAAAATCAACAGTAGTATTGTTGATAATGTTCGATTTGAATTTGTGAAAAAAGAGATTCTATCATTTAAAGGTGAACATAAAAATTCAACAGTTATAAACACTTTTGATGATTTTATGTATAAAGAAAGAGATGCCGCTGGAAAAATATTTAAGTCGGAACAGGATTTGATTGATGATATTTTAAATATTAAAGACTCAAAACATTTCTATCAGCTAAAATTCCTTTCCTCACAACACCTCTCTGCAATACTAAAAATTCGTTTTGTGCTCCAGCCGTTTTCATTTTTATTTTTATTGTCCGGCGAAAAAAAATATCATATTGTTTGGGAAACACTCAATAGTGAGGAAGCGACCTACATTTGGCATTTTGAAAAATCAATGGATGCTTTACGAAACGGCTTAAAAGAAATTGAAGTAATCCTAAATGATATTAAAGCTACCAGTAAACTAAATTATCTTAAACAAGAACACGACAATTTTAGTCGGGTTATTCATGATTACACTGATGTAAAAACTGGATTTACAACTTGGAAGGGAATGTTGGAAAGTAAATTGGAATAGGTATTACTGAATTAAAAAAACAAACAATAGTTTACAGTTGATTATATTCAATTGTTACAAGAATAAGGAAAAAGGTAACAATTTTACGTTTATAAAATGTATATCAAAACTATATCCTTGTTCATTTAACTAAAAAAATTGCATAAGTAAATCGTGTGTTGTTGATGTTTGGTCACGAATTAGGAACAATTCAATTAAGTAGAAAATTACTAAATTTGGAAAATGAAGTTATTGATTAGTGAGCTTGTTTTTAAAAATCTTTTTCTAAAAAATTAAAATTCATTCCCTTTAAGTTATTCACCCAACAATGGTGTTGTATAATTCTGTGTCTTGTAATGCAATTTCCGCATACTCAGTTTGGTTTAGTTTTTCAATGTCGTAAAGATGTCTGCTAAGACGTTCAACTCGTATTTTGTCGAATGGTTTCTGAAATTCTTCGTGCAATAAAAATATCTTCTCTAAAAATGTTCTTTCAGGGTTTACGATAGGAATAGTTATTTGTTTGTCTGAAAATGGACCATCTGTGTAGATTTCAGAAATAAATGTGCCGAAAGTCCTTTGTGTAAATGGTTCTTTCAATGAGCGACTCCCTATTTCTACTAGAACACCAGGTTTCAAATATGTGTCCTTTTCGGTTAGTTTATTGTAATAGATTTCAATAATCAAAGGATCTTGATCGTGATTTTTTACTTCACGGGGTTTTATGGTTAAATCTTTGAAACCTAATTCGAAAAATTTATTTTTCAATTCTTCAGTAAAAACTTCCGTTATAAATTTAAACGATTTTCTTCTAAGATTTCTGATTTCACTTTTTGTGAGTTCGCCCGAAAATCCGAGAAATTCTCTATCTAATGACAAATCAATATCTTCTGAAAATCTGTGTATAATATTCCAACCTTTGCTTAATGAAGTACCTCCTTTAAAAATCAAGGCGTTTGCACATTCCATTGAAAAGATTATTGCCAATGTGTGAACTACCCACCAATCTTTCTCTGCTGCTGATGAAGAAGGCAAACCAATTTGTCGACTTGTTTCTGCAAACACTCTTATTTTAGTTTCATCAGGTAGCTGAAACCATTCTTGTAAATGATTGAACTTATTCATTTTCAGTAATCAATTTTCTAATCCAAACAGGTGATAATTGTAAATCGTGTTGTAAATGCTTTGGATTTTCGTTTTTCAAAATCTTTTTTATCTGATTTATTTCATCAGCTGTTGCAAGATCTTTGCCGATTGTCCGCAATGTCTGAATTGCCAATGTACTGATTTCACCAACAAACGCCAAGTTTTTAGAGCTCGCTTTTTTAAACGTAATGGTTTGTTTCCCTATTTTGATTTTTCGTGCTGAATAGGAGCAGGAGAAGGTTTCATTGATTTCGATAATTGAATTATTTCACTCTTGCCCCGGTTCACCCATTGCTTGGTGACTGTATCCAAATAATATAAATTTTGAGCAAGGTCAGTATTCTTTGTTGCGATATTAATCTCAGGTTTATTTTTTTTATTCACAAAAACAGGCTGCCCATCCTGGAATGCCTGAATATCACACATACCTGCAGATTGAAATGTATAATGAACGCCCGCTGAATCATATCCCATAGGTATTCCAGACAAAAAATAATCTATCGGATTATTGAATTCACGATATTGAATGTTTACTTTACCTTTAATCAATTCACCCTTGTTATCAACAAATGCATTAGGGGGAAACAAGAGTATGGTACCTGAAGAATACATAATGGTATCTCCTTTTGAGGCATCTACTGTATAATCAGAAAATGGAATATCCCCAGAAAGAATAGGAGGGTTAACAAACCTTACAGCCATAATTTCTTTTTTATAGCAATTGCATTTTGCTATCATTAAAATCACAATCAAAATAATTACTAAGACGATAGTGGCGTTTCTGCGTTTCATACATGTAGATTTTAGGGGTGAATAATAATATTTGGAAAAAGTTTGTCTGCGCTGAATTAATTATCAGGAAATTTCATTTTGGTAAGTTCTGACCACTTTATTCCGTTCTCATCATAGACATTCAAATTCAACATAAAGTCTGCAAGATTTCCAAAGGTTTTTTCATAATTCAAATCAACAGGAATGTTGTATCTGAATTTTTCAGTTATAATACAGATAGATTTTACAGGATATTGTAACATTCCGTACAATGCATTTTCTGAAACGGGAATAGTAATATATTCTTGTTGACCTTTTGTATAATAATTACCGTCAGATAACGGTGATACTTCATAAACTTGTCCATCACTGTATCGAATGTAAATTTTGTCTTTACTGGTCAAGTAAAATGATTCAGGCGAATTCAAATAAAAATTAAGAGCGTAATAATTAACACTATCATCATTATAAATCAATCCCTCTACTGCGCAATACTGAGTTCTATTGGTAATTGTATCAATGGTGGTAAAAATAATTATATGACCTGAACTGTCAACAGTTCTTTTACTGATAGCCTGTGAATACGTTATATAGCTTAAGAAAACAAAAATAAACATAGGGATAAGTTTAAACATAAGAGAGTGTTTTAGTGGTGATTAATAAATAAACCGGCTTAAAAGAAAAAAAGAGAGAAACGATGAAAGTAAGCGGCAAGTGTTATAGAATTATAATCAAATACAAAAGGAGTTTTACTTTGTAAATTGAATCTACCATTAAAATAATCGGCTTAACTGCAAATAATTGTTAAAGACGAATAAGATTCTTGAATATTTTACTTTTTATAACAATTCAATTTGGTTTTTAAATTTCTTCTTTATCTTTGCAACTACATCAAGATTCACGAAAGTGAAACCAACCGAGTCGAGAGACCGCGGTGGTAAAATGATGAGGGCCTTCAGCCAAAATAAAGTGCTAAAATTTCCCTTTATTATTTTTTTGATGTATACATTTTTAACCATAAAATTTTATACATCATGGCATTTAAAAACAAGCCTAACCAATTAAGTGTTGCTACTCTTACTGTTGGCGAAAAAAGAATTTGTGTTGGACAACGCGTTTTCATTGTGGGCAACAAGCATTATTTTGAAAGAAAAAAAATGCTTTGCTCCAAGTACTTTAAACATAACCAAGAGCAAACTAATGAAATTATTCATTTAAGTTACAACAACCATTTCCTGGTAAAAAAGAAAAGACTATCTGTTAGTGCAGAATACTATACTACACATGGCCCTTATGGGGACAGAATAAAAGTACAAGCCAGCTATAACGGTATTTGTATAGGTGATTACGGTTTGCTCAGATCCTCTATTGGGGTCGGAACCCATGGAAGCTGGCCAATTATCAAAAATGAAGAATGGCAAATAATTATCAAACTCAACCTTGAAAAAAATGAAAAAGGCTACATGCATTTCTATGTTGAATATTTTGAAAAAATAAGCCCGGTTTTATTCTTTTTAAAAAGCAAGGTCTTAATCTAATTTAATTGGTGATTTATCAACTTTACTATTTACCATACTATCAAACATATTATTTATAAATCATGGAACACCAACACTTTGTTACATTTGAACAAGATTTCATCAGTATTCGCTGTTATGAAACCTCACTTTTTTATTACTTCAATGCTCAAAAAGAATTGATTATTTTAAAAACAGATTGCTATTTGCTTAGTAGCAGTAAAAAAGAAAATGAAACTATTCTCTTTACACCAGACGCTTCATGCACGGATGACATCAGTGCACTAAAATCATTCCTGATTAATTTCTTTTCTTCCAGTAGTAGTTGTTTTGGTTATCCTGTATATATTCATAGCGAACTTATTACCGAATATGAATTTAACCAGCTATTAAAAAAAGGAATAGACAACATCAATAATCATAATAATAAAATAAAGGAAAACATTCAAAACCATCCGCTGATTCGATACTGCGAAGATCAACAAATGTTTCCAGCACCTATAGGCCACAATCCTCATAGTTGGCAGGCTAATTGTCCATCACGCAGAGAACACTTTATTGAAATTTCAACATCAACCGGTACTTGGGGATGTGGGTATTGCGAGAAAAAGGGAAGACTGGAAGAACTGAAGGAATGGGTAGAGACAAATAAATCATAGTAAATGGGTGATGGTAAGACAATCGTATCAGAGGTAAATTTTCTTATATGATTGTGATTAACGATTCCTAATAAAAATTATCAGCAATTAGTTCGCTTAATTTTCATTGTTGATAAATACTATATTTGATTGATAAAACTCACTTGCTTATGCCTGTAAAAAATAAAAAAAAGGGGATTTATTGCCTTGAGGGACTTTGGAATCACCAGGATATCAAAGACAAATCTACCGTTTTGCCAATTTTGGATTTGCTGGAAAAAAGAAATTACTGTGATTATATTTATCACGATTGCGCAACTAAAGAAGAATTGGAGTTTTTCCTAGATAAATGGACACGCTTATCGGTAAGCAACAAATATCCTATACTATACTTTGCGTTTCATGGTGAAGAAGGTTCTATATTTTTTACAAACAAAAAAAAGTATACGTTAGATGAATTGGGTGATTTCTTGGAAGGAAAGTGCTTCGGAAAAGTGATTTATTTTGGTTCCTGCTCTACTTTAAAGATTGACAAAAGAATAATTAAAAGTTTTCTGGAGAAAACGGGTGCTATTGCAGCTATCGGATATAAAACGGATGTGGACTGGATTCAATCTACTGCCTGTGATTTATTTGTATTTGAAGCTCTTCAGGAAGATAAGCTCGATAGCAAAGGAATAGATAATATTCACAAAAAAATTATTTCCAACTACGGTAACCTTCATCGAATATTGGATTTACGAGTGGTTATTAATGATAGGGTTCATATTCCTAGAAAGAGAAAATGATTTGAATGGATATAAAAGTTTAAAAAATTAATCAACCCGGTATACATTTTGATATTTACCAATTCATCAGACACAATCTTAATAATTTACTTTTACCTTACTATTATTTTTATATTTTATATAAAAACTGTTTCCTTCTATCCCAACTTTTCCCTTCTTTTTTTGTTATTCTATCTGAATGACACCAATTATTGAAGTTAATCAACTCTGCAAATCATTTGATCGCTTTAACGCTGTAAATAATCTGAGTTTTACAGTCAATAAAGGGGATATTTTTGGATTTTTAGGCGAAAATGGAGCCGGAAAGTCTACCACGATTAGAATGTTGCTTACTTTGATACAGCCCACATCAGGAAGTATCCAATTGTTTGGAGAAGCACTTCAGCAAAACAGAAAATCAATTTTACAAAGAGTAGGTGCCGTTATTGAAAAACCTGACCTGTACAAATACCTGTCCGCTTACGAAAATTTGAACTTGTTTGCTAAAATGAGCGGTTTGAAATTGTCGAAAGACTCTTTGATGAAACAGTTGGATATTGTTGGTTTGGCAAACAGAAGCCATAGCAAAGTAAAAACTTTCAGCCAGGGAATGAAACAGCGTTTAGGCATTGCCGTTGCACTGGTTCATGACCCTCAACTAATCATACTCGACGAACCAACCAACGGACTTGACCCGCAGGGAATTGTAGATATCCGAAATCTCATCATCCGCCTTAGTCAGGAAAGAGGAAAAACAATTTTGGTCTCTTCTCATCTCCTCAGCGAAATTGAACTCATCGCCAACAGACTGCTCATTATTCATAAAGGAGAAAAAGTTGTTGAGGGCTCTGTGAAAAGCCTATTGGACCCTGCGGAAACAATCATTAAAATTGAAACATCCGACAATCAATTCGCAATTCAACTGCTTAACAAATGGAAGTCTAATGAAAATATTGAGAGAAAGGAAAATGAAATTCATATCAAAATGCATAAAAATGATACTCCTTTTCTGATTCGTTTTTTAACTGAAAATAATATTGATATTTTTTCCGTAAAGCATGTGAATTCATTAGAAGACTATTTTTTGAATCTTACCAAATCCGATACCCATGTTCAGCCTTTTACAAATTGAGTTGTTTAAAATATCACGTAGACCTCGAACCTACATAGCTTTCGCCGCTATAACCGCCATCGTGTTAATTTTTCAATTTGCTTTCAAAGCCGATGGAGAGAGTTATATGAATTTGATGCTTCAAAATGTTCAAGACAGTTTTGATTTGGACAAATCAAAAGCCATCAATGGTTACTTCATGTGTTACATCATCCTTAATACTTTACTGGTGCAGGTTCCTATATTGGTTTCACTCATTGCAGGTGATGCTATTTCAGGCGAAGCAAACATGGGTACTTTAAGGTTAATGCTGACCAAGCCCTACAACAGAAGTCAATTGTTGTTTGTAAAATTTTTAGCCGCATTCTTGTTTACTATTTTTCTGTTGGTTTGGATTGCCATTTTATCTCTGTTTGTAAGTTTACTCATCTTTGGCGCAGATGACATGCTTATTTTCAGAGTGAAGGGTGATGAGTCTCAAATTTTACAGATCAGTAAAGATGATGTATTGTGGAGATATTTTGCCGCATTTGGTTATGCCGCTGTTGCATTGACCGTTATTGCAACGCTGGGTATTTTATTATCTGTATTTGCAGAAAATTCCATTGGTCCCATCGTGGCTACTGTATGCATCGTGCTCTTCTTTACCATCGTTTCCAATATTAATGTGCCTATTATTGATAAACATGTAAAGCCATGGTTATTTACTACTTATATGGTAGGATGGAAAGGCTTTTTTTATATCGGCATTGACAATGAAGGGCAACCGATTAAAGGATCCCTTGAAAATTGGCCGGCTATCAGAAACAGTCTCGTTATTTTAATTGCACATATTGCAACCTTCCTTGGTATTGCATTTTATTCATTTCAAAAAAAAGATATTTTATCTTAATTGACATTCATGATTAAAAATTCAACATCCCTGCTATTGCTATTATTGCTGTTTAATCAACAGATATTTGCCCAGGATATCAATGTTTTATTGGCAAACATTAAAACAAAAATGAGTAAAATCAAAGATTATGAGGCAGAAGGACAAATGAAAACAAAAGTGGTATTTCTAAAATTACCTGTTGCTGCCGTTAAACTGTATTTTAAAAATCCCAGTAAATTCAAATTAAAAACATCAAAAGGTATTTCATTTATTCCCAAAGGTGCAGTAAATGTGAATATGAACTCATTGTTCAATGAACACAACTTCACAGTGATTGATGCAGGTACCGACAACATCAACAATGTAAAAGTAAGAGTAGCAAAACTTTTGCCAAATGATGACAATAGTAATTTGGTATTAAGTACACTTTATATTGACCCAGTCAATTTACTGATTATAAAAAATAAAACCACTACCAAAGAAAACGGAACTTATGAATTGATGATGAATTACAATAAGTATTCGAGTTATGGACTACCCGATGAAATTTTATTTTCATTCAATACCAAAGACTACAAATTACCCAAAGGATTAACTTTTGACTTTGATGATCAATCTGCTAAGAACCCTTTATCTAAAACGAACAAAGCATCAAAGGGAGAAGTAAAAATAACCTTGAATAAATACAGCATCAATAAGAATTTATCGGATGAATTTTTTAAATAAATAAACACATGAAAAACATTTTAATTGTAGGACACAGTTCAGGAATCGGTGAAGCATTGTCTAATCAACTATGCAACTCTTGCAGAGTATACGGCACTTATTTTTCTAAACAGCCCGAAGTAAGTAATGAAAATGTTACTTCTCATTACGTTAATGTGCTGGAAGATACTATTGATTTGAATTTTTTACCTGAGCAATTAGATGGGTTAGTATATTGTCCAGGTGCTATCAATCTGAAACCATTCAGCAGAATCAAAGAAGAAGAATTCATTCAGGATTTTAAATTACAGGTTACCGGCGCTATCAAGGTGATTCAAGCTTGTTTACCCAAATTAAAAAAATCTAATAATGCTAGTATTGTATTTTTCAGTACGGTTGCTGTTAAAATGGGTTTCACTTTTCATAGTATTGTCAGTACAAGCAAAGGCGCTGTTGAAGGTCTTTGTAAATCGTTGGCTGCAGAACTGGCACCTTTAATAAGAGTTAACTGTATTGCACCTTCCATTACAAATACTCCTTTGGCAGGAAGTTTGTTAAGTTCACAGGAAAAAATAGATGCCAATGCGCAAAGACATCCATTGAAAAGAATCGGTAATGCGCAAGACATTGCGAATATGGCAGCTTACTTGTTGAAAGAAGACAGCAGTTGGGTGACCGGACAGATTTTTCATGTAGATGGCGGAATGAGTTGTATTAAATAACAGTCTATCATGAATATAAAAGATATAGACAGAATCATTGAAATGGCATGGGAAGACAGAACACCATTTGAAGCCATTAAGTATCAGTTTGGTTTGTCAGAACAAGACGTTATTGCTTTAATGAGAAAAGAGTTGAAAAGAAGCAGTTTCAATCTTTGGCGCAAAAGAGTAAATAGTGGTATCAGTCAAAAACATCTGCAAAAAAGAAACCCTGCTATCAACAGATTTAAATGTGCTTTACAAAGAGTTATTTCAAATAATAAAATCTCAAAGCGATAATGTTTGTAACAAACTATATTGACATTATTAAGTTGATTGATAATATAGATCCGATTAAATACGGCAAAACCAGAAATTACAGCAATGGCGCAGTAACGAAACTATCTCCCTATATATCCAGAGGCGTCATTTCTACAAGGAAAGTTGCAAAAGTCATATTAAACAAAGGGTATAAGCCCCATGAAATACTTATTTTCCTCAAAGAACTGGCATGGAGGGATTATTTTCAAATGGGATGGATTCATTTTAAAGAAAAAATAAATGAAGACATCAAACAAACTCAAACACCGGTAAGTAATCATGAAACACCTGAGAATATAGTACTTGCAAATACCGGCATTACTGCTATAGACACTTCCATAGAAAATTTATATGAAACCGGCTATATGCACAATCATATGAGAATGTATGTGTCAAGTGTCTGCTGCAATATTGGAAAGTCTCATTGGTTAAATCCTGCACAATGGATGTACTATCATTTACTTGATGCGGATTGGGCAAGCAACGCATTGAGTTGGCAATGGGTGGCAGGGAGCTTCAGCAATAAAAAATATTATGCTAATCAGGAAAATATCAACAAATACTTTTACACTGATCAATCCAAAAGTTTCTTGGATAAAGAATACGACGAATTGTATCAATCAGAAATACCTGAACAGTTAAAAACAACTTCCTTATTTAAAGCAGAAACTAATTTACCACCCCATGAATGTTTGAATGTAGAGAGTCAATTGCCGGTTTACATCTATAATTTCTACAATTTGGACCCGGAATGGGATAAGCATGTAAAAGCCAATAGAGTGCTATTGCTGGAGCCGAGTTTTTTCGAAAAATATCCAGTTTGTGACAATACCATAAAATTTATAACCGAGTTATCAAAAAATATAAAAGGTCTTGAGATATATGTAGGTGAATTTGATGAATTGTTTGGCAAGTACATTGACAACACTTTTCATTATAAGGAGCATCCTGCAAATCAGCATTACAAGGGAATTGAACACAAAAGAGATTGGATGTTCAGCGAAGTAACAGGCTACTATCCTTCATTTTTCAATTATTGGAAAAAATGCGAAAAGTATTTGAAGAATCTATAAATAACAAATTCATAAAATGATTTACAACCAAAACGATATTGAAAATTTAGAAACAAGGTTTAGGGCTAATCTTATCAATTCATTAGGAGGTTTTAAGAGCATTGTTTTAATTGGAACGAAAAGTTTACAAGGAAATGAGAATCTTGGATTATTCAGCAGTCTTTTCCATATAGGCGCCAATCCTGCTTATTGTGGCTTTATCGTCAGACCCAATGAAGAAAAACAAAACACACTGGGAAATATTTTAAATACCGGGCAATTTACCATCAATCACGTTTTACCTGATTTTTATAAACAAGCTCATCAATGCAGTGCAAAGTATAATGAAGGAATAAGCGAATTTGAAAAAACAGGACTCACTCCTCAGTACATTGATTTGATAGAAGCGCCCTTTGTGGAAGAAAGCAACGTTAAGTTTGCCTGTGAACTTGCGCAAAAAACAAATATAGAATTGAATGGTACAACTTTAATTATAGGAAAAATAATTAAAATAATAGCCCCTGATTCATGTATTCTTACTGATGGATTTGTTGACCTGGAAGCAGCCTGTACAATTACCTGCAGTGGATTAGATAGTTATCACCGAACAAACAAAATAGGGAGATTGAGTTATGCTAAAGTTGACAGAGAAATTAAAGAGATATAAGTGAAAGTTAAATAGCAGACAATAACACAACATGAAAAGCATTAAAAAAGAAAACCTTCCCACTAAAATATGTATTGTTTGTAAAAGACCTTTTACCTGGCGAAAGAAATGGGAAAAAGTTTGGGAGGAAGTTAAATATTGCAGTGTTAAATGCAAAATGAATAAACATGCATAAAATATTTCTGGTTTTTCCTCATCAACTATTTAAAGACACCGGTTTATTAAAAAAAGCCGAAGAGGTTTTTCTAATAGAAGAGTATTTATTTTTCAAACAATATAGTTTTCACAAACAAAAATTGTTATTGCATCGCGCAAGCATGAAATACTATGAGAACTATTTGATTGAAAATGGGATTAAAGTAAAGTATATAGATTCAGGAATGATTGAATCTGACGTTATAGTATTGATAAATGGACTAAAAAACAAAAACGACTTTTCAATTCAATTTTATGATGTTGCTGACAATTGGCTTGAAAAAAGAATCAGAGAAGCCTGCAAAAAAATCAATGTAAAAACAGAAGAATTTTCATCGGCATTATTTATTAATACCAAAGAAGATTTAGAACCATATTTTGAATCAAAAAAAAAGTATTTTCAAACTGACTTTTATATTCAACAAAGAAAAAAACTACATATTCTGGTTGATAAAGATGGAAAGCCTGATGGAGGAAAGTGGAGTTTTGATGCAGATAACAGATTAAAATATCCTAAAGATAAAAAAGCTCCTGTAATTAAATTTCCTGTTATTAATAAATACTATTCTGAGGCAATTGAATACATTGAAAAAAACTTTCCTGACAACTATGGTTTCATAAATAAAAAATCTCTGTATCCCATCACCCATGCTGATGCAGATTTGTGGCTGCAGGACTTTTTAGAACAAAGATTTGAAGAGTTCGGGAAATATGAAGATGCGATTGTTGCCAATGAAAATATCTTACACCACAGTGTTCTCACCCCTATGTTGAACATTGGCCTACTTACCCCAAAACAGATTATTGAGTCTGCACTTACATTTGCCACATCAAACAATATACCACTGAATTCACTGGAGGGATTCATCAGACAAATCATAGGCTGGCGGGAATTTATCAGAGGTGTGTATGTTTACAAGGGAACTCACGAAAGAAATAAGAACTTCTGGAATTATAAAAAGAAAATCCCTGCTTCATTTTATGATGGCAGCACAGGCATTGAACCCATTGATAGTACTATTAAGAAAATATTGCAAACCGGCTATTGTCACCATATAGAACGATTGATGATATTAGGGAACTTCATGCTGCTTTCTGAATTTCATCCTGATGAAGTACACAAATGGTTCATGGAGTTGTTTATTGATGCTTACGATTGGGTAATGGTACCGAATGTATATGGAATGAGTCAGTTTGCCGATGGCGGTCTGATGGCATCAAAACCATACATAAGTGGAAGCAGTTATGTCCTTAAAATGAGCAACTATAAAAAAGGAAACTGGTGTTCAATATGGGATGCTTTGTTTTGGAATTTTATGAACAATCACAGGATGCACCTGAAATCAAACCCGCGTTTGGCTATGTTGATTTCGACCTACGACAAAATGAGTAATGAAAAAAAGAAAACCATGAGTGAAATTCAATTTCCTTGATGAGGCAATAGATTTTATACAATCAATCTGAAAGTGAGGTTTATTCTGGGTGCTATTGACTTGGTAGATTTAGGTATTTGATGTTTCCAATGATGTTGCGTGGTTCCTTTCATCAATAAGAAAGATCCATGTGATAGGTCAATATCAATTTTCTTTACATCTTTTCTACTGTTGTGCTTCAACTGAAATTTTCTGGTGGAACCAAAACTTACTGAGGCAATTACAGGATTTTTCCCAAGTTCTTTTTCGTCGTCCGCATGCCACCCCATACTATCCCGTCCATCTCTGTAATAATTCAACAGAACACTTGAAAATGTTTCATTGGTAGTTTTTTCTAATCGAGATTTTATCAACATCAAATCTTCATTCCAGGCAATTGGCTTCAATCGTATTCCTGAATAAGAATAGTCTTTATTGTTATCGCCATAAAATGCTGTCAGCCTTGGCTGATTCATTATTTTGCCAAATATAGTAATCTCATGTTGCTCCCATTTAATATTTTCAATGAGACTTTTGTACAGCAAATCTGATTCTGTTTTTGTAAAAAAGGAGTTATACAATATTATATCGGCGTCTGGCAGATCGTATTTTACATAATTCGGATGTATTGAATCATTCATTTCCATATGTTATTTAATGAGTTTTATATTGCTACGAATAAAGTAACATTAAACATGCATCATACGTTTTTGTTCAAATGAATAATGTTTACTTGGAAAATTTGTGGTTTTTATTGCAGAAATATGAAACGTCTTTCTGCAATTGTAAAATAAAAAAAGCCCCGCTTTTGAAAAAGCGGGGGTAAACCAACAATAAACCAATACTATCTTTACTGAGTTCTTCTAACTCTGAATGTGCAACTTATCGTATAAATTGTGCTCGTGGGACCTGCACCTACTAAGCCGCCTGAAAAATTACCTCCAATAAATTCTCCTACATTTCCGTACTCAGTTATATTGACATTAATAGGCGTTGTAATCGATGTGGAATCGTTTATAGTGCTTGTATAGAAATTCAACATGGATTGACTACTTCCCACTGCAATGCCTGGTTGAATAAAACTGAATGAAGTGTATGTTGAAGAGGTGCTTCCTCCTGAAGTTCTGAAGCCTTGTCCAGAAATGTTTATGGAAGAAGGATTGGTTTGGGGATTTACATACATATAGAAACTATCAGAAGGTGAGGTGTAGGTTGTATTTACTCCATTTACTGTGTAATTAATATATTGTTCTGTTGTCACTCCACATGCCTGAATATTTGCAATAACATTATTTCCACTATTGATAGTATATGCAATCGGCGAACTTTGTTGTCCACTCAATACATCCTCGGCAACAAAAGTAACATCCTGTGAAGATCCATTACAAAGAAGTGAGGAAAAAGCAAAGGTTCCTGTATTGCTGATATTATATCTATAGTATTGGTTGTCTTTCAGCATGATAATGTATCCGCTTGATAATGGTGCATTGTTGCAATCAGTAACTGTTCCTGTTACATTGGCTACATTGGTTGATGTATTGGCAACCGTAATATCGCCTAATGAAATATTGGCATTTGTAGTAGAAAGTAATTGAGAATAAGCAGGAGTTCCGCAGCCATAACTCGTAAATACTTCCAGTTTAAGTTGAGCATTGTCCGGAACCGCGCCACTCACATATCCCGAAGAATCTGTATAGCCATATCTTGCATTATAGGGATTTGACACTTCAGAAACTTTCACTATTGTATAAGACATTGGATTTCCGTTTGCATCTAAAATCCTGCAATTCATCTGTACATAATTGTTGGGCACATCGCAATTCCAGAAAGAAAAATGGCTTACTCCACCAACATAAGTGTTTCCATTTTTAGTTGCAATACCTTCTTCTTTCCACAAACCATTCGATTCATCAAAGTACCATAAAGGAATAGCGTTCGGTGCAGTATTTAAAATTGAAGCAGGTATAGGAAATGTTAATGTAGCTTTATTACCATTAGCGATTTGCAGTAATTCACCTGAGGTTCCTGTTAATTCTACCGCAGCCATACCATAAGAGGTCAATCTTTTTATTGATCCATCAGATGCTATGCCTCTTAAATCCCCTGGCATTGTATTGTAAATATCAGAAGCTGTTGGGTCTATCCATTGGGCAGATACATTAATTGAACCATTGTAAGTTAACCCTGTTGAAGCGTTTACCACTGAGTTGGCAGAGAGGGCAACAGTAAAACCATTTCCAAGAGATATAGCACCTCCTGTACTTGAATTGATACTGCCACTGTTTAGTTTAGCAAGTAGTTTGATTCTAAAAAAAGCAGATTTTCCCTGCTCAGCAATAAAAGTTTTGATACCCTTGAAGTATCCTGATTTTACGACTGTTACTACTGCAGCCGTTTTTACAACGTTCGTGTTTTTAACAGAGAAGAAACCAAAATTATCTGTCATAACAGTTCTGGTACCTACATATACCATTGCATTGCTGACAGCGTCTCCATTTTCATCTGTAACAAATCCAGATACAGAAGAACTTACTTTGGTTGTAAGATTAGGAATTTGATTGGTAGCGTTTAAAATCGTTTCATCAATATCTTTTTGACATGATGCGAAAGCAAACAAAGAAGCGATAAATAATAGCTTCTTTAATTTTTGGAAAAATAACTTATGCATTTTTTATTATTTGTTTCTTATTTTTTAAATTAGGTATTTAATAGATGTCATTCTTACTTTTTTCGTTGCCTTTACTTTTAAAATAATTTGCCCTTACCTCAGATCAGCCCTTATTCCTGCTCTTAATCCAATAGTATTATACCGCTGTTTAAACTGCGATGACTCCTGATTCATTGGTGAAATATTATATCTAAAATAAGGTTCTGCCAACACCTTCAATCGTTCTGTGATGTTGTAATACACAGATACTCCTCCTGTATAACCCATACCAATATTACCTTTTAGTTTATATCTGTTTTCAAGTGTTGATTCGTTTAAATCTACAGGTTGCATGTTTTTGTCTAAAATATCACCTTTGTATGTGCTGAAGAGATTAAATATAACACCTCCATTTATATTCAATCCCCAGTTGTTATATGACTTTTCATAGCCTATTGTAAATGGAAAGTCTATGTTACGGTAATGATTATGGGTGATTTTATATCTTGTACTGATTGTTTGATAACTACCGATGGTGTCGCCGGATGTATTGGTTTCATAGATCGTTTGTATGATATTGCCCTGTGTAAATTGAAATTTTTCATTGATCTGACTATAGTTGATTCCTCCTCTGATAGTGATGCCGCTTTTAAATAACTTGCTTACTCTAATACCTAAACTATATGCGGAATTGACTGTATTCCCTTCTTTTCTTTTTTGCAAATAAATGGATTGGGCCGTATCACTGAATTGCCTGTTAATAACATCCAAAGCGGCATAAAAATCTGTATAAAACCTGTTTGCATTGTTGTTGAATGTTGGACAGGGAATGTTATATCCTGTTTTTGAATTTGCTTTAACAACAGGACTATAGTTTGAAAGAGATTTAATCAATTGGATAGATTGGTATTGCGGATGTAACATCGATTCGTTTTCACCTATAACAAGAGCAAGATTGGAATCAATATAAGTCTTTTCATCTGTTACAATAGTTGAGTTAAGGCGATTCATTGATAAAGCAGATAAAGCATCTTCAGTTGATTTTCTGATTAAACTATTTCGTTTATGCCTATCCGTTATTAAATGTTGATTTGTTTGAAATTCTTTACCTGAAGGTTTTTCAACAATCAGATCAATGCCCGGACTAACAGCATTGACCTTCATGTTTGTTGAATTCTGTTTACTATAATTGGATTTTAAAACGGGTTCTGCTGGAATATGATTGTTTTCTTTTTCAGTTGATGAAATAATTTCTTTTTGGATAGAAGACGACAATTCAGTTTGATTTATGGCTGATTTATCGGTTTTAAGATAATTATAAACACCTGCTAGTATAAGAGTTGATATTAGAATCAACAAACCTCTGCTATTTTTAAAAAACCAAAAAAAGAATGGCTTTTTTTTATTTGATTCTTCATTGATATTGTCCCACAAATATGCAGGCACATCGGCTTCATAATCCGACAATATTTCCTTTATGTGATCATCAAATGGAATTCTTTTATTCATACTGCTACTCTTTGCAATTGTAAAATTTGTTTTTGAAGCATTGCCCTTGCTTTAGCAAGTTGGCTTCTGCTGGTCCCCGGATTGATGTTCAACATGTTGGCAATTTCTTCATGCTTATATCCCTCTATTACGAACATGTTAAATACCAGCCGATATCCATCAGGCAAATCGTTGATCAATTTCAGCAGATCTTTTTCAGAAAGATGAGAAAATGCCGAAACATCATTGGAATCCAAATCTTCACATTCCGAAACATCCTGATTGAATTTTTCCGCAGTATATCTTAACAACGTATACTTTTTCAATGCTGTATTTACCACAATCTTTCTAATCCATCCTTCAAAAGAACCTTCGTGCCGGAACTGATTAATTTTATCAAACACTTTTATAAATGACTCCTGTAAAATATCCTCTGCATCAGACTTATTACGGGCATATCTTAAACACACACCCATCATTCGACCGGCATGTAAATCAAAAACAGCCTTTTGACAGATTGAGTCGTGTCGAGCACAACCTTCTATCAATTCTTTCTGAGTCAAATTAAAATTCTGTTTTATATTTCAATTTTTATGATTCTACAAGTCTGTTAATCGTTGCCCGTTCTCCCAAAAAAATTTATATTTAAAAAATTAGTATTTAAAACTAATTCAGTTCAACCAATCAAAGTTAATATTTCAACTCTTTATTTAAAATATTACATGCATTCTTCTATTTTAAAGAATTCTGTTTATAGCAGTTTTTTTATGTTGTTTACATCTCAAAAGTTATAAGTAGTTTAACTTTGTTTAAATTAACGAAGTTTTGCTTGCACCAACATCTAAATAAGATTACTTTTAGCAAACCGTTATCCCTCAAGAATGAAAAGAATACTATACACATTTTTATTTTTCTCGAATTTTATTTACGCTCAACACAAGGCTAAACAAGATATTATTCCAGGAAAAATCAATAAGAACAAAGTATATAAAAAACGTAATGATATTGATATTTTATTTCAAAAGTCTTCACAATTAAGAATTAATGATTCCAATCGAAATATTAATAATGATTGTCCGGAAAACATAGGTTTTGAATATGGGAATTTTTCTTTTTGGCAAACAAATATTGGCATAGTTGATACCGTTATTGTATTGAATGACACACTCAACTCTATTGAACTTCCCACAAACACCTGGCTTGTGGGAACAAATACTGCAGGACCTCCGCAAAGACAACAATTACAGGACAGAAATATAAATCGAGTTGATTATTATGGCCAATTTCCGGTAAATCCACCCAATGGAAGGGGTGGAAGATTTTCAGTAAAATTAGGTAGTGATGAAGATGCAATCGGATCTAATCGGCCCAACAAAAAAGCAGAGGCCGTCAGGTATATTATCAATGTACCTAATCCAGCCAATGGCTTTTCCATCACTTTCTCCTATGCTGTTGTATTGGAAAACCCCGATGGAAGTAATGGAGGAAACGCTCATGCAAAATATGAACAGCCAAGATTTAAAGCCATTCTATACAACGCAACAACAGGTACAGCCGCACCTTGTGCCAGTTTTGATTTTATAGCAGATAATAATCTTCCGGGTTTCTTTCAATCCATTCACTCTTATGAACATAGTATAGATGCATCGGTACAATGTAAAAACTGGACTGATGTATTTGTCAACCTCGACAGGTACGCAGGACAAACCATGTATTTGGAATTTACCACTGCTGATTGTACAAAAGGTGGACACTTTGGATATGCTTATGTAGATGTGGTTGAGTGTGGTCTTTCCACTACGTCACAATATAACTGCATAACTGGAAATGTCTTTTTTACAGGGCCTCCGGGATTTCAGAGCTATGAATGGTATAATAACAACTATTCGTTACCGTTAGGAAATACTGAAAGCATTACAGTTAACAACGTATCATTGGACTCTAATTACTGGTGCATTGTAACTCCCTTTAATGTAACAGGTTGTGTAGGGTGCGTTTGCAAAGACACTATTGGTGTGAAAGCTACTGTAAACTACCCAGTTGTTGAGGCAGGGATTTCAACTACTGTTTGTACAAAAGATTCTGTTCAAATTGGTTCAAATTTTATAACAGGCTACAGTTATTCCTGGTCACCTTCCATGGGGTTGTCAGATTCCACTGCAGCCAATCCAATGGCATCGCCCAACAGCAATACCCAATACATAGTCACTGTTAGGGATAATTTGACAGGATGCATTGCAAAAGATACCATTGCCATTACAGTAAAACCATCTCCCAATGCGGGTTTTAGTGTGAATGACAGTTCACAATGTCTTAACAACAATCTATTTTATTTTCTTGACACGAGTTCGATTTCATCCGGATACTTTGCTCATGTTTGGAATTTTGGGGACGGAAATATTTCAACTGCAAACAACCCCAATCACACGTATACCATACCTGGTAATTATAATGTAGATTTAGTAATTACATCTGATTTGAACTGTGTTGACAGCATACGTTTTCCTATTCAAGTAGTAGAAGGACCTTCAGGCGATTTTACTGTAAATAGCAACAATCAATGTTTTAGAAACAATCAATTTGATTTTCAAATCAATCAACCAATAGCAAATGCAAGCTATACGTGGGATTTCGGAGACCATTCTCCGTTGATAAGTTCCTTAAACCCATCTCATATTTATTCAACGGCAGACAGTTTTCTTGTACAGGTTTTTTCTAACAACAACGGATGTACAGACACTGCTTCCTCGATTATTTATATTAACAATAATCCGATTGTAGACATAACAACAATTCGTCCTCCTGTTATTTGCGCTGGTGACAGCATTATATTAAATGCTGTTTATACTGCCGGAAACGGTTTTGTTACAAATATTTTGTGGTATAGAAATAATTCCATTATTCCCGGCGCAACCGCAAATTCACTTATAGTACACAATGGAGGAAATTATAAGGTTGAAGTCATCAATTCTTTTGGATGTTCAAACTTTGACAGTATTATTATAACAGAACAACCCTTACCTACAGGTAACTTAGGTAATCCTTCTCAAGATTATATTTGTCCAGGTGACCATGTATTGCTTACTGCAAATGGCGGAGACACTTATCAATGGTATTTGAATGGGAATGTGATTGCCACGGGCAATAATGATTCACTGTTCGCAACAGCAGCAGGCGTATATTCTGTTGAAATAACAAGCAATCAAGGATGCAAAGCATATGTGCCTTCGACCATTGAATTAAAAAAGATAGAAAAACCAGTGCCTGATTTCACATTCAATGAAAACTGCATAAATCTTCCTGTTATTTTTTACAACCAAAGTAATGTACTCAACAGTGGTAATGTATTATATACCTGGGATTTTACAGATTTACCGGGAAGCAATGAAATTAATCCCTCTCATGTATTTAACAATACTGGATATTTTTTAATTAAACTCAGCATTGAGTCTGCAACATGCACAAATCTTCGCGATTCGATTATAAAAGTTATCAATATAGTCAACAATCCATCTGGCATTAGGTATAATGATGTAAATGCTATTATCAATCAACCTCAACAACTGGAAGCCAGAAACATCGGCAGAGAATATTTATGGCAACCATCCGTTGCATTAAATAACTATCGGATTGTAAACCCGATTTTTACATACAATCGTGATGTCGAATACCTGATACATATAAAGGACAGAAGTGGCTGTAACATTGTTGACACCTTGTTGGTAAGGATTTTCGGTAATGGAGAAATATATGTTCCCAATGCTTTTACTCCCAACGGAAGTGGCGGTGCTAACGATCACATGTATCCGATATTGGTTGGTATGATGAAACTGAAATTCTTCAGAATATTTGATCGCTGGGGAAAACTGGTATTTGAAACAAATCAAGCTCTGCCTGGTTGGAATGGAATCTACAATGGCAAACCGCAACCAATGGATACATATACATGGACTTTGCAGGCAATTGATGTAAATGGGAAGGTAATAACAAAGGCAGGAAACTGTGTATTAATCCGATAGAAAAGTAATTTTATACGCTTGAAAAAAACTATATTTATTCTGATGGTCATTTGGGCGGGCTCAAAAAGCTTTGCACAGGATCCGCATTTTTCTCAGTTTTTTTCTGCACCATTATATGTAAATCCTGCCCAAACAATGAATACGGATGCAGATTTCAGGGTAATGTCAAACATAAGATCTCAATGGATAAACCCTGCAGCTCCTTATTTAACTGGCATACTGTCCGCAGAAACAAGGTTACTGAAAAAAAACACCAACAATAATATATTGGGAGGGGGTATTTCATTAATGCATGATTATACTTTTGATGGTATTCTCAAAAGCAATTATGCATCCAGCTTTATCGCATATCACCAATTTTTAGACGACGAAAAAACAAATAAAATCTCTGTTGGTTTTGGTGCAACATATGGTAAAAAAAACCTGGATTTTTCCAGGCTCGTTTTTGCAGAACAATTTACTAATGGGGGATTCAATACCAGTTTGCCTAGCGGAGAATCACTTTCTAATATGAAATCTTTTCTCTCCTTATCTACTGGCATCAATTATAGTTATACAAATGAAATCATCAACTTTGAAGTGGGAGCTGCAGGTTATCATTTGAACAATCCGAAACAAACGTTTCTTAAAGATGAATATCAAATAATTCCAAAGAGATTTACAGGAAACACCCTGATTGGCGTACAGTTAAAAAACAGTAACATCATAAATTTTTCTGCGATTTATCAACATCAGTCGAATGTCAACTACTTTTTATTCGGCGCTAACTATGGATTTAATTTATCCGGCAGGGGTAAGTCTTCAACTAATGATGTTATCTATTTTAACCTGGGTGCATTCTACAGGCCAAATGATGCAATCATCCCCTATATCAGTTATTATTTGAATGATTTTCAGGTTGGATTTACCTATGATGAAACAATTTCCAAACTTGCTATTACAGATTCTAAAGCAAAAACGTTTGAAATTTCAATGTCTTATCGTTTAAAAAAAGGAGAACGCGATGGTGCAATCAAATGTCCATACAGTCCTTGGAAATAGAATTCATTGATTAATTTTTTTTCCATTTACTTTCAGCATTAGTGAAGTATTGATAAATCTAAAAATGATTAGGATCAAAGCCTGCTTTCGTTCACGTATTTCAATTTATTCAGAAAACAACTTTTCAACTATTTTATATCTGTAGTCAAAAATATGTTTTAGTTGTTTTTTTATAAATAATTGATGGGCGATATCACCTAAAAAACCAAATGGTATTTTGTAATGAACAATATCTGTCATTTCAATTCCATTGGATGTTTCCCTAAAATGATGCTGGTGATGCCACATAGAATATGGGCCATATCTTTGCTCATCAACAAAATATTTTTTTTCATTTACGTGAGTAATTTCGGTCATCCAATACAATGGAATGCCCAAAATCGGTTTCACTGTATACTCGATGATTTGTCCAGGATACATTTTTTCTCCATGAAATTTCGATGTAATTTTAAATCCGAGATTTTCCGGAGTGATTTTTTGTAGATTTTTGGGGCTGCTGAAAAAATCCCAGGCCTCTTCCAGTGATATTTTTAAATTTTGTACTGTTTTAAAACTATATACTTTACTCATAAATACTTAAACAAATTAAAGTGGAAATTGTTGCAATGATAAATTAAAGCACTTTATTATTTACCTGATATTCTATCAACTATCTTTGAAAATATGTCCAACTACCAACATAAACTCCTGGAAAATTTTAATGCGGCTTATAATGACCTGAATGAACAACAACGAAAAGCTGTTGATGCCATTGAAGGGCCTGTTATGGTCATCGCCGGACCGGGAACCGGAAAAACTCAGATTCTTGCAACTCGCATTGGAAAAATTATGCTTGAAACAGATTGTAATGCAGAAAACATTCTATGTCTCACTTATACTGATGCCGGTGCAGTGGCAATGCGAAAAAGATTGATGCAATTTATCGGACCGGATGCCTATAAAGTAAACATTTTCACTTTTCACGCTTTTTGCAATGATGTGATTCAGGATAATCTTTCTCAATTCAATAAAACTTTTCTCGATCCAATTTCAGAACTTGAAAAAATTCAACTTTTGAAAGAACTTATAGATACATTGCCTAAAAATCATCGGTTGAAAAGATACAGAGGAGATGTTTATTATGAAACAAGCTCTCTAAAGTCATTGTTCAGCACTATGAAAAGAGAAGGATGGACAACTGATTTTTTAAATCAATGTATTGATGAATATCTTAAAGAATTACCCAACAAAAGTGAATTTATTTACCAAACTGCGAGAGCAGGAAAATGGAACAAGGGCGACTTCAAAACATCTTATTACGAGGAAATAGAGAAAATAGAAAAACTTCGTTCAGCCGTCAATGAATTCAATCGCTTTGCTTCTTTGATGGAAAATAAAAACAGGTATGATTTTGATGATATGATCAACTGGGTTATTGCAGCCTTTGAAGAAAACAATAACCTATTGGCGAATTATCAGGAGAAGTATCAGTATATTCTTGTAGATGAATACCAAGACACGAGTGGTACGCAAAACAAATTAGTTCAGTTGCTGATCAGCTATTGGGACAAACCCAATATTTTCGTTGTAGGAGATGATGATCAGAGCATCTTTCGTTTTCAGGGAGCCAACGTTGAAAACATGCTGAAGTTTGCAAAAAATTACGAGCATGACTTACTGAAAGTTGTTCTGACAAACAACTACCGATCCACACAACCCATATTGGATGCATCTAAGATTTTAATCAATAGAAATCAAGATCGCTTGATTAATCAAATTGAAGGACTTACAAAAGAGCTGATATCTTCCAATGATAAAATAAAGCATCTGACCAACCAGCCAGAAATCATTGAATATGAATCTCAGCACCATGAAATGATCGCTGTTGTTATGAAAACCGAGTCGCTATTGAAGGATGGCGTTGCTCCAGGAAATATCGGAATTATATACAGAGAAAACAAATATGGAGAAGAACTAACAAAATATTATCAACTGTTAAACATACCTGTGTACAGTAAACGTAGTTTGAATGTTCTTGAAATTCCTTTGACACAAAAGCTGGTATTGATGTTAAAATATCTTGCCGCAGAGCAAAACATTCCTTACAGTGGAGATGAAATGCTTTTCAAGATTCTGCATTTTGATTGGTTTGATATTCCGCCTATTGAGATTGCAAAAATATCTATTGAAGCAGCAGACAGAAAATTCAATGCGGAAAAAACATCCATCAGGCAACTTATCAGTGAAAAAAGCAAACAAGTTGGTGGCAATTCAAACAATACAGACATTCACAGAAATCTTGTCAATGCAGCATTAATTATAGAGAATCTTGTTGCAGGATCATTAAACAATACATTACAAATACTGTTCGAACAAATCATTCGTGAAGCGGGTGTTGTTTCGGCTGTTATGAAAAGCCATGACAAACATTGGCAACTTCAAATACTAACGGCCATTTTTGATTTCATTAAAGATGAAACACATCGCAATCCATCAATGTCTTTAGACAATCTCATTGAATTGATTGAATTGATGGAAAAGGAAAAAATAGCACTGCCGCTTACACAGGTAAGTGGAAGTGACAATGGAATCAATATCATGACTGCACATGGATCTAAAGGTCTTGAGTTTGAATACGTTTTTGTAGTTGGAACAAATGCTGATATTTGGGAAAAGAAAAGAGCCAACAACAAGGGCTACAAAATACCCGATAATGTTTTTTCAACCGGAATGGCATCAAATGATGATCAGGAGTTAAGAAGATTGTTTTATGTTGCTTTGACAAGAGCCGAAAAACATTTGTTTATTTCTTATAGTCGGTTTAAATCAAACGGAAAGGAGTTGGAACCGTCGAAATTTATTGCTGAAATTCAAGAACAGCTCGACTTGAAAACGACAAGAATTCAAATTGAAGAAGAATCAATCAATCGCTTTACAGTATTGAATTTGAATAATGATATGGCTCCTGAAATTGAAAAAATGGAAGAAAGTATCATTGCTCCTATTCTTGAAAAATTTGTAATGAATGTAACCGCTCTGAACAGTTATTTGAACTGCCCGATTGGATTTTATTACAATAACTTCATCCGAATCCCTTCCGCTAAAAACGAAGCGACAACTTTTGGTTCAGCAATACACTATGCATTAGAAATGCTGTTTGAAAAAATGCTGCAGGATGGCTCCAGCATATTCCCATCTCAAGAAGAGTTGGTGGATTTTTTTAAATTCTTTATGAGTCGACATCGAGAGAGTTTTTCAAATGTTCAATACAAAAGAAGAATAGAATATGGAGAAGAAATTTTATGCAACTATTATGCAAACAACATTCAATCTTTCAACAAGGCTGTTTTAATTGAATACAATATCAAGAATGTGATAGTGGACAATGTTCCCATAAAGGGAAAAGTGGACAAAATTGAATTTAATGGAAAATCAATCAATGTAGTTGACTATAAATCAGGAGATCCTGATAAAGGATTTAAAAAAACAGTTCCGCCATCCGAAAAAGAACCTATTGGTGGTGATTATTGGAGACAAGCTGTTTTTTATAAAATTTTAATTGATAATAAAAAAGATAAAGATTGGGAGGTGATTAGCACAGAATTTGATTTCATAGAACCCGACAAAAAGAAAAATTATCAAAAGAAAAAACTTGTAATAACCCCTGAAGACATACAAATTGTGAAAGAGCAAATAAAAAGTGTATGGGAAAAAATACAAAACAGAGAGTTCTATATTGGTTGCGGAAAAGAAGAGTGTAGTTGGTGTGAATTTGTAAAGTCCAACAAACTAAGCATTGCAATGCATGAAGTAGAAAGTGAAGATTGACAAATGATCTGTTAAACTCGTTAATATTGATTAGTTTTGCTTCACAATTTGCCATCAAATCTAATTCAATGAATCGCTCTTCTGTACATATTTTTTTGGTTGCGATTACACTACAATTTTGCTGGTTTCTATTGGACAGCTGTGCTCAAATAGGTGCGCCAATGGGAGGCCCTAAAGATACTGTTGCCCCATTATTGATAAAGGCATATCCTAACAACAACCAGACGAATTTCAAAGGCAATAAAATCACATTGTACTTCAATGAATTTATTGAATTACAAGATCTTCAAAGTAATTTATTGGTTTCCCCTATTCAAAAAAACAATCCGGACATTAGCAGCAATCTAAAGACAATCACCATTAAAATAAAGGACTCGCTGTTGCCAAATACTACCTACAGTATTGATCTGGGAAACTCCGTAAAGGATATTAATGAAGGAAATATTTATAAAAATCTTTGCTACACTTTTTCAACCGGCGATTATATTGATTCTTTGGAATTAAAGGGCAAAGTAGTGTTGGCTGAAAGTGGAAAAACAGACAGCACACTAAAGGTTTTACTGTACAAAAATACCACAGACAGTGCCGTTCAATCTAGCAAGCCAGATTATATAACTTACCTTAATGGAAATGGAAGCTTTACATTCAAAAATTTACCCAAGAATGACTTTAAAGTTTTTGCGCTAAAAGACGGAGACGGTAATAAATATTATAGTTTGAAATCAGAAATATTTGCATTTTATGACGGAAATATTAATACAGAAAACAAATATGACTCTTTGATTTTATTTGCATACGCAGAAAAGAAAGATACACAGGCTTTAACCACATCAGATAAAAAAATTGCTGAAAAAAAACTTCGTTATTCTACGAACCTAATAAATGGCAAACAAGATCTGTTAAGCCCTTTGGAACTGTCGTTTTCAACCTCCTTAAAAACATTTAATAAAGACTCTATATTTATAACTGACACTAATTACATTCATCTGCAAAATGTATCCGCAGATATTGATCTTTCAGAAAAAATAATAACAATTTCCAATAATTGGAAACAGGGTGAGGTATTTTATTTGATGGTTTTAAACGGAGGAATGGAGGATTCTGCAGGAAGACAGTTGCCGAAATCAGACACCATAAGATTTATAACCAAAAACGTTTCGGATTACGGATCGCTTAAACTGACTTTCAGCGGGCTTGATTTTTCAAAACATCCTTTACTTGAGTTGTTGGAGGGTGATCGGATAAAATGGAAATTCCCAATCATATCAAAAGAATGGAGTAACAAACTGATGAATCCGGGAGAATATGAAATAAGAATATTGTATGATGAGAATAATAACGGCCAATGGGATCCGGGAAATTACCAAAGAAAAATTCAGCCGGAAAAAGCTATCTCCTTGCCTCAAAAAATCTCAATAAAAGCAGATTGGGATAATGAACGTGATATTCAATTATAAAAATTTGTTTTTTATTATCACGATTGCTGAATTTAAAAATTTAATTTTACAGAATGACTTTTTCATCTTCTTTATTGGAAAATGCCGTAAACGAATTTGCCAAACTTCCGGGAATTGGCAAGAAAACAGCGCTCAGGCTTGTATTGCATTTGATCAAACAAAAAGAAAATGAAGTTTTATTTTTCAGTGAAACCATTTCGACCATGAGAAAAGAAATTAAGTTCTGCTCTCTTTGTCACAATATTTCTGATAATGATTTATGCAATATTTGCATAAATCCTATGCGTAAAAAAGAGATTGTTTGTGTGGTGGAAAGTATACGAGAAGTGATTGCCATTGAAAGCACCCAGCAGTTTAGCGGCACTTATCATGTTTTGGGTGGCATCATTTCTCCTTTAGATGGCATCGGACCGGAACAACTGAACATAGAAACTCTGATAGAGAGAATTTCAAATGAAAAAATACAGGAAATTATTTTTGCGTTAAATCCCAATATACAAGGAGATACGACTATTTACTATATTGGAAGAAAACTAAAAGATATACCTGTAAAAATCACCACTATTGCTCGTGGGATAGCATTTGGAGGGGAATTAGAATTTGCCGATGAAATGACTTTGGCAAAAAGCATCAGCAACCGAATACCTGTGGAACATTATATAAATTCCATACGCTGATATTTTCATTCTTATTTTGAACTGAATACTACATGCTTTATCTTTGCAACAATTGCAGGGAGGATTTGTTTATTGTTCAAGCCTTGCAGCGCTGTTAATCATTGAACTAATAAACGAAAAACATATCCTTATACCTTCACGGATTTGATAATCGTTTAGCTAACAGCACTGCCAAGAATAACAGTTGCACTTCTCAGCAAAAGGCTTCTTTTAAAAAAACAAATTGATAAAAATGCAAGATATCAAAGAGATATTGAAAGAGCGAATCATGATCATTGATGGCGCCATGGGTACAATGATTCAGCGATATAAATTAAACGAAAGTGATTACCGCGGTGAGCGCTTTAAAGATTGGCATAAAGATGTGAAAGGGAATAATGATTTATTAAGTATTACTCAGCCAGAAATTATTACATCCATTCATAAACAATATCTGGATGCAGGTGCGGACATTATAGAAACCAATACTTTCAGCAGCACTTCCATTGCTCAGGCAGATTATGATATGCAATCAATAGCCTATGAACTCAATCTAGCCTCTGCAAAATGTGCGCGGGAAGCAGCAGATGAATATACACTTCAAAATCCTTCAAAACCGAGATTTGTCGCAGGTGCCATCGGACCATTAAATAAAACCTTATCGCTTTCTCCCGATGTAAACAATCCGGGATTTCGCGCAGTTACGTTTGATGAAGTAGTGGAAGCTTATACAGAACAAGTACAAGGTTTAACAGAGGGTGGGGTTGATATATTGCTTATAGAAACAATTTTCGATACACTAAATGCAAAGGCGGCCATCTTTGCGATAAAAGAATTTTTCAGAAAAAACAATAAGACAGAACTTCCAATCATGATTAGTGGCACTATCACAGATGCTAGTGGAAGAACCTTGAGTGGACAAACATTGGAAGCATTCTATATATCAGTCATTCATGCCAACCCTTTAAGTATAGGACTAAATTGTGCTTTAGGTGCAAAAGAAATGCGTCCTCATATTGAAGAACTCTCAGCGATTGCGAAATGTTATACATCTGCATATCCCAATGCCGGATTACCAAATACATTTGGAGAGTATGATGAACAACCGCATGAAACTGCACATATCATTGAAGATTGGGCTAAAGAAGGATTTGTAAATATTGTTGGGGGATGTTGTGGAACAACGCCTGACCACATAAAACATATTGCTGATGAAATAAAAAACTGTAAACCCAGGGTTTTACCGGCAATTGCAAATCCATTGATTTAATAAAAGTTTTTTCTTAAATGCTAAAGGCATAAAAATAAATGAATACAATAATCAATCCCTTTTTAAGATTAAGCGGTCTTGAACCATTGATAATCCGACCGGAAACAAATTTTGTAAATGTAGGCGAACGAACCAATGTTACCGGCAGTAAAAAATTTGCGAGACTCATTAAAGAAGGTCAATACGAAGAAGCGCTTTCTGTTGCAAGACAACAGGTAGAAAACGGCGCTCAGATACTGGATATAAATATGGATGATGCCTTGTTGGATGGAGTATCCGCAATGACTACTTTTCTAAATCTACTTCAGGCAGAACCGGACATTGCAAAGATCCCAGTGATGCTGGACAGCAGCAAATTTGAAATCATAGAAGCGGGTTTAAAATGCATACAAGGAAAATGTATTGTTAACTCCATTTCATTAAAAGAGGGAGAAGAAAAGTTTATTGAACAGGCAATTATTTGCAAGAACTTTGGAGCAGCCGTAATTGTAATGGCATTTGATGAAGTAGGACAAGCTGATACAAAATCAAGAAAGATAGAAATTTGTCATCGTGCCTTTAAAATACTTACTGAAAATGTAGGTTATGCTCCTGAAGACATCATTTTCGACCCCAACATTTTTGCTATTGCCACAGGAATTGAAGCACATAATAATTATGCGGTAGACTTTATTGAAGCCACCAGAGAAATAAAAAAATTGATGCCGCTTGTTAAAGTAAGTGGTGGGGTCAGCAATGTTTCATTTTCTTTTCGTGGAAATGATCACGTAAGAGAAGCCATTCATAGCGTGTTTCTTTTTCATGCTATCAAAGCCGGCATGGATATGGGAATTGTAAACGCAGGGCAGCTGGTGGTTTATGATGAAATAGAGCCTACCTTAAAACAATTGTGCGAAAATGTAATTCTAAATATTGACAATGATGAAAATAATGCAACAGAAAAGCTGATCGTATTTGCCGAAACTGTAAAAGCAAAGGGAAAGGAAATCATCAAAGATGAAACGTGGAGAAAGAATAGTGTTGAAAAAAGAATAGAACATTCTCTTATAAATGGCGTCACTGATTATATTGAAATTGATACCGAAGAAGCAAGGCTTCAATACTCAAAGCCGCTCGAAGTAATTGAGGGCCCATTAATGGATGGCATGAATGTAGTAGGTGATTTGTTTGGAGCCGGTAAAATGTTTCTGCCTCAAGTGGTCAAGAGTGCCCGTGTAATGAAAAAGGCTGTAGCTGTTCTCACTCCATTCATTGAACAGGAAAAAGAAGAAAGAAAAATTAATGCGGAAAAAAATGGATTAATAAACGAAGAAGAAAAAGGCGCTGCAAAAATTCTACTTGCCACAGTTAAAGGTGATGTACACGATATTGGAAAAAATATTGTTGGTGTAGTGCTGGGTTGCAATGGCTATGAAATCATTGATTTAGGAGTGATGGTTCCCGCAGATAAAATTCTTTCCGAAGCGGTTAAACATAAGGCAGACATCATTGGCCTGAGCGGACTTATCACACCTTCTCTTGACGAAATGGTGCATATTGCCCGTGAAATGAAACGACTCAATATGGATATTCCCTTGATGATTGGTGGTGCGACTACCAGCAGAATGCACACGGCCGTAAAAATATCTCCAGAGTATGAAAAAGGAGTAATACATGTGTTGGATGCATCCAGAAGCGTGACTGTTGCCGGTAACTTATTAAACAAAGAATCAAAAGTCGAATTTCTTAAAGAATTAAAAATAGAATACCGGAATTTAAAAGAGAGTTTCGACAATAAAAAAAGTGGCAAACAATTACTGTCGTTTGCAAATGCTCAGAATAACAGTTTAAAAATTAACTGGGAAAACTACATACCGCCCGTGCCTGATTTTACTGGAACTAAAATTTTAGAAAATTATCCCCTCTCTGAAATAGCTGGTCATATAGATTGGCAACCATTTTTTATTGCATGGGAAATGCATGGAAAATTCCCGGCTATATTGTCGGATGAAATTATAGGAACAGAAGCAAGCAAACTATATAATGATGCGCAACAGCTGCTAACAAAAATCATCGAAGAAAAATGGCTTCATGCAAAAGGTGTTGTTGGATTTTGGGAAACAATAAAAACAGCGCCTGATACATTGGAAGTAAAAAGTACAGATTCCAATATTCAACTGGAATTTCTGAGACAACAAATGAAAAAAGCGGCTGGTCAACCAAATTTATCTCTGGCAGACTTTATTCATCCTTCCCAAAAAGATTATATCGGTGCTTTTTCTGTAACTATTCAAGGTATTGAAAAGCATATCAAACATTTCGAAGAAAATCTGGATGACTATAATAAAATCATTTTGCAAGCTCTTGCCGACAGACTTGCGGAAGCTTTTGCAGAACTTCTGCATAAAAAAACCAGAATGGAATACTGGGGTTATGCAAATAATGAAAACTTAAGCAATGACGAACTGATTAGTGAGTGCTATAGTGGAATTCGCCCGGCACCTGGATATCCTGCTTGTCCGGATCATACTGAAAAAATGAAGTTATTTGCTTTGCTTGGCGGAGAAAGCGCAACCGGAATACATTTGACTGAATCCCTGGCAATGTATCCTGCCTCTTCAGTTTGCGGTTGGTACTTTGCTCATCCGGAGTGTAAATATTTTGGCGTAGGAAAAATAGATATGGATCAATTGGAGGACTATGCGAAAAGAAAAAACCTCAGCATAGAAGAAATGACTAATTGGCTCAGACCTGTTTTAGAATAAATGAATGCAGTTATTGAATGATTTTTCAATCTGCGTATCATTACCTTGGCATTATTGTCATTAATAAACAATAGAAAATATCATGCGTATTATTTCATACAACGTAAATGGCATAAGAGCTGCCATAAAAAAGGGATTGTTGGACTGGCTTAAAACCAATCCTGCAGATGTGATTTGTTTACAGGAAACAAAAGCCCATGAAGGAGATGTGGATGTGAAAGAACTGGAGAAACTTGGATTTGAGCATCATTGGTTCAGTGCAAATAAAAAAGGATACAGCGGAGTAGCCATATTCTCAAAAATCAAACCAACTGCTGTAAAAAAAGGAAATGGTTTTCACGCGAGCGATTTCGAGGGAAGAGTAATAGAAATGCAGTTCGGTGATATTAAATTAATCAACGCATACTTTCCATCCGGAACTTCCGGTGAAGAAAGACAATCTTTCAAATATGAATGGCTGGATGAAATGTTTGACTATTTAAAAAAAATTAAAAAAACGAATCCAAAACTGATTCTTTGTGGAGATTATAATATTGCACATGAAGAGATTGATATTCATGATCCGAAAGGGAACAAAAATTCTTCGGGATTCTTGCCAAAAGAAAGAGAATGGATGACAAAGTTTCTTGAATCAGGATGGATAGACACTTTCAGACACTTCCATAAAGAGCCTCATCGTTATAGTTGGTGGAGCCAGCGTTTTCCGAGTGTCAGACTAAATAATAAAGGCTGGAGAATTGATTATATTTCAGTAACGGAAGAACTAAGAAATCAACTTGTCAGTGCGGACATATATCCTGATATAAAACACAGCGACCACTGCCCAATATTTTTGGAAATTAAAAAATAAATAACCTGGATGTTTATATATAATGTAACGGTAAAAGTTAGCAACTCCATAAAAAACGAATGGTTGCTTTGGCTCAAAAATGAACATATACCAGAAATAATTGGAACTGATTGCTTTACAAAGGCCACCATTCTCCAGCTATTGGAAATAGACGATTCAGAAGGGCCCACTTATGCCATACAATACTTTGCAGAAAGCAAATCGGCTTACAATCTTTATATCGACAAACACGCTGCTGACCTGCGTCAGAAGTCAATTGACAAATGGGGTGACCAATTCATTGCTTTTCGTTCATTTATGCAGATTGTGGACTAATTGTGCAAAACCCAAAAAAGACTTTTTTTTGTACTATTTTTTTTTGTATAGCTCAAACCCTTGCTATTACTGACTTTTAGCGAAATAGCCCTGAAAGTCAATGCCAGACTGTATTTCAGAAATATCATTGTTTCAGCAGCGTCATTTAAGAATTTGATTTTGCAGCAAAAAATCAATAAAAATGGGAGTTACAGCGAAATTTCAATAAAAAATTTTTGAAAAAAAATATTTGCAGAATTTAAAAACCCTCTATATTTGTTGCAGTTAAAAATCTTTAAAAATTTTATTCCATGAACAAAGCAGAATTATGTGCTAAGTTGGCTGATGATGCCGGCATCACAAAAACTCAGGCAAATGCAGCAGTAGATTCTTTCATTGAAGCTGTAACAAAAACTTTGAAAAGCGGTAACAAAGTTACGCTAGTTGGTTTTGGTACTTTCTCAGTTACCAAAAGAGCTGCTCGTAACGGTCGCAATCCTCAAACAGGAGCTGTTATCAAAATCAAAGCAAAAAAAGTTGCTAAATTTAAAGCAGGAAAAGAATTGTCTGCAAAAATCTAATTTGCAGTACAACCCAAAAAAGCAAGGCGCTCTTGCGTCTTGCTTTTTTATTAATACCTCATCAAATCATCTTAAAAATATAATCAAATATGGGACGCGGAGATATCAAAACAAAAAAAGGAAAAATATTTGCAGGTAGTTTTGGTAAAACAAGACCAGCAAAGGTAAAAGCAACAACTAAAACTGCTGTTTCAAAAAAAGCTGCTGCCAAAAAATAATCTCTTTCATGGCGATTGGTTGATATCACATAACGTATCAACCAATTTTAATTTACTATTTTAATCCCCCTACCCCAATGCAAACTTCTAATGGATTCCGTTCCATTCGGAATAAATTCGTCTATTTTCGTGATCAGTATAATAAATACGGACTTTTACTTTCCCCCTATATTGTCTTTCACGAATTTTTTTACAAAAGATACTTCCGCTTTAAAAAAATCACATTCCCGGATTTTTCAAACAACTTACACATCACTACATCAAAATCCCTGCATTCAGATGCTCATGAAAACAAGGAGTCATCCTGTTTCTCTATAAAAAAAGCATTTAACAAAATTCCTATCAGCGCCGAAAATATCAGATTATTGGATATTGGATGCGGATCAGGAAAATCAATGCTGATGGGAATGTTATTGAACTTTAATGAAGTATTCGGAATTGACTTAGATATGCCTTCATTAGAGCAAGGCAGAAAAAACTGTGAACAATTGAAAATCAATGGGTACAAAACTACATATACATTCATTCAACAGGATGCCGCTGATTTTAGTAATATTCCCAGTGGTATAAATGTGATTTATCTTTTTAATCCTTTTGGTAAAAAAACCATGTTACAAGTTGTCAACAATATTACAGAATTCATCAAAAAACAACAGAATGATGTATTTGTGATATACATGAATCCTTTATACATTGAATTGTTTACAGAAAAGAAATGTTTTGAAAAATACTATTCATCAAATTTCAGAGGAGGAAAACAAAAAGAGATGATTATATTGAAATCAGCTGGAAATTAATCTATTTAAAAAATTGGTTGTTTTACGGAGCAAGCCTGACAAACGACCATTGATTGTTTTCATTCACTTTGTATTCAATTCTGTCATGTAATCTACTGGGTCTTCCCTGCCAAAACTCAATACTTTTTGGCTGAACAATATATCCTCCCCAATGAGGGGGACGACTTATTTCCTTATCGAAAAAGTCTTTTTCAATCTGCGAAAATCTTTTTTCAAGTTCTTCTCTGGAAACTATTTCTTCAGATTGAGGAGAGGCCCATGCGCCTATTCTATTTGATAAAGGACGCGAATTAAAATAGGTGTCGCTCTCTGATTCATGTATTTTTTTTACATTGCCCTCAATTCGAACCTGACGCTCTAATTCTTTCCAAAATAAAACAAGACAAACATTCGGATTCTCTGCGATTTCAATACCTTTTCGACTGTTGAAGTTGGTAAAAAATGTAAAGCCGTCATTGTTAAACCCTTTCAATAACACTATTCTAGCCGATGGGCTTCCTGCTGCGTTTACAGTCGCTAAGGTCATGGCATTCACTTCTTCGATTTTACTTTCTATCGCCTGATCCCACCATTTTTCAAACTGCTTCATTGGATGCGTGTGTATATCATCTTCTGAAAGTGTCTGCAACATATAATCTTTTCGAATATCCGCTATACTTGACATACTATTAAATTTTACTGTTTTGTTTTTTTA
>CANFOP010000008.1 GCA_947448685.1 Chitinophagaceae bacterium
ATGCTGTCACCTAAACCACCGATAATATTGTGCTCTTCTGCTGTTACCGCACATCCGGTTTTTCTGATAGAATTTAAAACAGATGCTACATCAATTGGCTTGATGGTGTGAATATTGATAACATCTGCTTGGATTCCTTTTGTTGCTAATATTCTAGCGGCTTCAACGGCAATCCAAACCAAGTGTCCACAAGCAAAAATAGAAACGTCTGAACCCTGAGACAGGATCTGTGCCTTGCCTATTACAAAGTCTTTTTCTTTGGTAAAAATTGGCCATACCGGTCTTCCGAATCTCAAATATACAGGGCCTTCAAAATTTGCAATGGCAATTGTAGCAGCTTTGGTTTGATTGTAATCTGCGGGCACTATGACAGTCATACCAGGCAGCATTTTCATCATGCCTATATCTTCAAGTATTTGATGTGTAGCACCATCTTCGCCGAGCGTGAGTCCAGCATGAGAGGCACAAATTTTTACATTTTTTCCGCTGTATGCTATACTTTGTCTGATTTGATCATATACTCGTCCGGTAGAGAAGTTGGCAAAAGTGGTGGTGAAGGGTATTTTTCCCCCAATTGTTAACCCTGCCGCTATTCCCATCATATTGGCTTCAGCAATGCCGCATTGAATAAATCTGTCGGGAAATTCTTTGATGAACCCATTTAATTTCATAGATCCGGCAAGATCAGCAGTCAAAGCAATAATATTATTGTTTTCTCTGGCTGCATCTAATATTCCATCTCCAAATCCGCTTCTTGTATCTTTATTTCCGGTAGATTGTATGGTGTCTAGCATAATTAATTGTTAGATAAAAACTGTTCATTTTTTAATTTCATTTCCCATTTCCATGCTGAAAGAAGCATGTCTTCCAACGATGTTGTTGGTGTCCAGCCTAAAACATTTTCGGCTTTTTTATTGTCTGCAAAAATAGCAATTACATCTCCTTTTCGTCGGTTTGTTATGGAATAATTTAATTTCACCTCTGCAACTTTTTCAAAGCACTGAATTAGTTCTAATACACTGTAACCCTTTCCTGATCCCAGGTTGAAAATCTCATAATTAGACTTGTTTTTTTTCTGAATCAAATGATTGAGAGCAAGTGTGTGGGCATGTGCTATATCTGAAACGTGAATAAAATCTCTTATACAACTACCGTCTATTGTGGGATAGTCATTTCCATAAACATACATCTTTGATAACTTCCCAATGGCAGTTTGAGTGATAACAGGAACCAGGTTAGCGGGACTTCCTACAGGCATTTCACCAATTTCATTTGAAAAATGTGCTCCTACAGGGTTGAAATACCTTAATAATATTGATTGAGTGTGATTACTTTTTATAAAATGCTGAATCATTTTTTCGCCTATTTGTTTAGTATAACCATAAGGCGATTCCGCTTCCTTTATGGGTGCTTCTTCCGTAACAGGAATCATATCCGCATTGCCATAAACAGTACATGAGGAAGAAAATACAAAATTAGAAACAGAAAAAACTTCACAACACTTTAAAATATTTATCAAAGAGTTGATATTGTTGTCAAAATACAGAAGGGGTTTATCTACCGACTCATCTACAGACTTATAAGCAGCAAAATGTATGATTCCAATAATATCATTATTTTCAACAAAAACATTTTTGGTTTCATTGAAATTGCATAAATCTACGCAGTAGTTTTTAATCGTTTTTCCAGTAATTTTTTTTATTCCTTCAAGAATTTTAATGTCGCTTCTGCTGTTATTATCAATGGACACAACATCAAATCCATGTTGAATCAAATCAACAATAGTGTGTGCCCCAATATAACCGCAACCGCCTGTGACTAAAATTTTTCCCATTGATGATATTTTACATTAACCCAATCTTACGGGGTCAATATCCTCAAAGGTGAAGATACAAAAGATGACAGAAGTCATCAATATTTATAACAGTTTTTAATTACAAAAAATGAAAACTCAGTTATTAAAAGTCACCATAAAAATGTGCAGGCGCTCTCTCAATTATAATTAATTAAATTATCCAGACAATCAGGGTTAGATGATGGGGTTTTACATTAATTAATAATTATTGAAAAAATCTATGGAGAATGAAATATAGGAGTGCTGCCAACAACCCATTAATTGGAATTGTAAGAATCCAAGCCCACAAAAGATTTACGGTTACTCCCCATCTTACGGCGGAAAGGCGTTTGGTGGCGCCAACACCTATGATGGACCCGGTGATTGTATGAGTGGTGCTTACAGGTATTTTCAAAGACTCTGTGATAAACAATGTCATTGCGCCAGCTGTTTCTGCAGCGACACCTTCAAAAGGAGTTACTTTAGTGATTTTTGTTCCCATTGTTTTAACTATTTTCCATCCTCCACTCATTGTGCCGAGTGCAATGGCAGCATAACAGGCCAATGGTACCCACCATACCATATTATCCAATGAGTAAGCTGCGGGATTGTATGCTATCAATGCAGCCATGATAATTCCCATAACTTTTTGTGCATCATTTCCACCATGACCAATACTGAATGCAGCGGAAGAAACCAATTGCAGTCTTTTAAACCAGGTATTTGCTTTGTTTGCATTGAGACCGTTTAAAAACAAAGTAAAAATTGTCATGATTAATAAAATACATGCTAATAAAATCCATTTAAAATTAGATGGATGAAAAACAATTCTAAGAAAATAATTATCAAAATGGGTTTTTAATTTATTTGGGTCAGTCTCTAAATTGATTTTCAAAAACCAAACAATGAGTAAAAAAATTACAGTTGCAACAATTTTGGGCATCCATCCTTTTTTGAAAGAATGAATGAACCAAAGAGAAATGATAAACGCGACCACCATTCCAATGACAGGAGCCAGTAAAATAAAAGAAATGGTTTTAATAATGGGTTCAGAATTTATTGCTGCAAATCCACCAAAAGAAATGGCGGCGCCTGCGAATGCACCAATTAAAGCATGAGAGGAAGAAGAAGGAATACCAAACCACCAGGTAAATAAATTCCAGAAAATAGCAGAAATCAACCCGGCTAAAATTACAAACAACATACTATGCCCATTCACAATATCAGGCTTTACCGTTTTTGCAATAGTGTTTGCAACACCATGGTCTTTGAAAATAAAAAATGCAACAAAATTGAATAATGCAGCCCAAACCACCGCTTGTCCGGGCGTTAATACTTTTGTGGAAACAATGGTTGCTATTGAGTTAGCAGCGTCATGAAAACCATTGATATAATCGAAAATCAATGCAAGAGCAATGATTACAATCAGAAGCGTCATACAAGTGAATTAATGGTAAGTTTATAAAAAAAATCAGTCGCGTTGTTTAATGAAATTGATTGAAACGTTCTTAAGCGTATTTTACAATTATCGATTCTATAACATTTGCCGCATCTTCACATTTATCCGTTACGACTTCCATGATTTGATAAATTTCTCTTTTTTTAATTACTTCTTTTGCATCAGGCTCAGTTGCAAAAAGTCTTTCAATGCTCATATCAAAAATATCATCTCCTTGATTTTCTATGCTGTTGATAGCAACTAGCGCGTCAGTTATTTGGCGCATATTTTTCATGTTTCTCAGTTCTGTAACCGCTTTATGAACCTGAACACAACCAAGAGCTATCAAGTCAGCCATTTTTTTAATTCCTATATCATTTGGGTCAACATTGTAAAAGTTTATTTTTTTAGCAGAGGCATAAATATAATCTGCAATATCGTCCAAAGATGTAGCGAGGTAATGTATATCTTCTCGGTCAAAAGGAGTGATAAAGTTTTTTCCTAACTCTGTAAAAATCTGATGAGTTAGTTCATCATTGACGTGTTCCATATCTTCAACTTCTTTAATCAATTTGCCTCTTTGTTCAAACTCCGGCTCATTAACAACTTCTTTCAGTTTGTTGCCCATTTTAACGAGTACCTCAGATACATTTTCGAATAATTGATAGAAAACCCTGTCTTTAGGAAGAAAAATTTTTAGAATTGTGTTAAATGCCATTTCAGATTATTTATGTAGGTAAAATTAAAAGATATATAAATTATACACAGTTATTATATGTATAAGTTTAAATAATCTGCTAAGAAAACTATTTTTTTAATTAAAATCGTTAAAAGTTTATCACCCAATTATTTTTTCTAGAGAAGAATTAACAAAACTCAGTATTGACCAATGTTTTGATGTAATGCATTATAGTTTTATCTCTAAAAAATAATAATTTGTTAACATTGGCTATGTTTTCTATCGCAAATTGAATCAGGACAATAAACATATAAATTTATCTAAATTTAATCTAATAAAAAGTTGAATATTTTAGGAAGAGAGTGTCTATTGGGTTATCTTTGATTGAGGTGATTTTTAACTATGTAAGACTATTTAACCCTATTCTATTATTCTATATGCACATCAAAAAGTTTAAAAAAAAATTATTATTATTTCTGTTTTTGGGACTGTTAATTGGCTTTTCTTCCTGTCTTTCTCCAAGTAAACTCTATTTTTTTAATGATCAGGTTCCTGGAGTGCAGGATTTGGAGAAAACAAAAAAATTCAACATACACCTTATACAACCCAGCGACAGATTGTCCATCAACGTGAACAGTCCGGATCCATCTTTAACTTCTTATTTAAATGCCAATTCTACAGGAGGATTTTTAGTTGATGTAAACGGTGCAATTGATTTCCCGATGTTGGGAAGAGTGAATGTTCAGGATTTAACGACTAATGAGGCTGAAATGCTATTAAAAGAGAAACTTTCTTATTATTATAAAGATTTATTCATTAATGTAACTTACATGTCTAAAATATATTTTTTAAGCGGAAGAGGTGGGGGGACAATTCCTATTGTCAACGAACGACTAACCCTTTTGGAGGCACTAACAAAATTACCAAATTTTGACCCATACAATTATAAAGTGAATGATGTTTGGATAATAAGAGAAGATAGCGGTAAAAGATATTTTGCTAAAATAAATTTCAACAAGAAAAAAATATTTGAATCTGAATATTTTTATCTTAAAAATAATGATGTGCTTTATTTAAAAAACAGGTATAAAAGTACTTTTAATGGAGCCTCTGCAAATGTAAGATTGGTTAGTACGTTAATTGGGTCTGTATTGGCATTCTATATTACCATCAAAAATCTTAATCTCTAACATATGGGGAGTAATGATTATAATATTTGGGAAGGCAGAAACGAAGGATCTGTTCAGGAAGTTTATCAGCCCAAAAAGGATCCAATAAAGCACTCAACAGATGTAGATTTTAAAAGACTTATTGGATTATGGCCTTTTGTTTTGTTGTTTGCAATTATTGGTTACTCCGTAGGTAAAATTGTTCTAAGATACGTCACGCCTATATATACGGTTTCAACAAGTATCACAATGGAGGAAGAAAAAACGGAAGAAACAGAATTAGAACAACTATTGGGCAAAAAAAAGAAAAACTCTTTGGTAGATAAAATTGCTGTTTTCAAGTCTCCTTCACTTGTTGCAAAATTGGTTGATACATTAGGACTTCAATACCATATAGAAGCACAAGGCAAATTCAAGAAAATAGATTATTATGGACAGGTAAAATGGAGACTACTGTCTGCAAATAGTGATAATACCAATTTGATTTCATTTACTATCTCTCCTAAATTAAATGGATTTCATTATACATCCGGAACCATCTCAGGAAATGCTTATTGGGGCGTTCCATTTTTAATAAATAGTAATCGAGTAGTTGTTGAAAAAGTTAAAACTATTCCAAAAGGAGTTTTAATCAACTGTTTTAATGATTTGAAATTCAATGAGGCATTCCGATTAAGCAGCAGTCTATACATTGCGCCAATTGGCCAAGGAAGCGCTCTGATAGTAAGTTATACTGATGTTAATAGTGATAGGGCTATTGATATTTTGAATGTGTTACTGGAATTGCAAAAAGATGAGTTGGAGAAAGATAAATCAATTGGGTTCTCTAAAACGATTGATTTTATTGATAAAAGACTTGGACCACTTTCAAAAGACATAGATTCTATTGAATCAGACATTGCCAATTATAAAATCACAAAAGGTGTTTTTACTGCAACAGGGTTAACCGAAGGCTATGAGCAAATCATCAAAAATGCTCAGGACGGATTGTTGCAAATTCAGCAAAAACAAGCGGCATTGAAAGGTATCGAAGAGTTTATCAATAATCCTAAACATTTTGATACAGACCTGGCATATATTGGAATTGAAGGAACAAATCTTGCTGGCTTGTGCAATAAATTTGAACAGCTTCGAAAAGATAGAGAGAGATTATCACTTGTAGCACAAGATGCAAATCCAAGGGTTCGAATGCTGGATAAGAATATTGCAGAAGTGAGAAGCGGAATGGATAGGGAATTGTTTAATTATAAGAACAGTTTAAAAGTCTCAAAAGACAAATTAGATCAACAATTGGCAGATGCTAAATTAAAATTAGCGGATGCCCCTTCTATTGAAAAAGAACTAGGAGAAAAATTGAGATTTAAGGGCATTAAAGAAGCGCTCTATTCTTCACTTTTGCAAAAAAGAGAAGAGGCGCTGATGTCTAAAGCATCTGTAAGTGTTGACAATAAATTAATTTATCCTCCATTGAAGTCTAACGCAACAATTAGACCATCAAAAGAAATTGTATTATCTGTTTCAACTATTGCTGGACTATTGTTGCCATTATTGTTTGGTGTCATAAGAGAACTTACCAATAGAAAAATAATTACAAAAAAGAATCTTCAAAACAACACTAACCTTCCTGTTATTGGGGAATTAGAGCATATCAACAATTTAAAATCTTTTCCATTTGCTGTGGGTGGAAATAATCGATCTATGTTTGGTGAACAAATTCGTTCACTCAGGACTAATATGAATTTTTTTTTAAACCAAGACAAGTCTACCAACTATATACTCATTACCTCCAGTATGAGTGGAGAGGGTAAGTCATTTCTTTCTCTCAATATCGCCAAAAGTTATTCATTACAAGGGAAAAAAGTGGCTCTGTTGGAATTTGATCTAAGGCGACCTAAAATCACTTCTTCCATCGGATTATTAGAAATAGACAAGGGCCTTTCTACTTTCTTGATTGGTAAAGCTACTGTGGATGAAATCATTCATACTGTCGTGAAGGATGAGGAAGAGCACCTCGATTTATTTCCTGCCGGATCAATTCCACCTAATCCGCAAGAATTGATATCTTCCAAATATATGAGAGTACTAAAAGATTATTTGGATAAAAATTATGAAGTTGTGGTGATTGACTCTCCTCCATTTGGAGTGGTTGCAGATGCACAGATTTTGGCAATGTATGCCGATATTACTTTGATAATTTCTCGATTCAATCTGACTACTGTTGATCAAATCAAAGAGGTAAATGCCTGGAACGAAAGAAAGATATTTAAAAGCATGGCAATGGTTTTTAATGGGGTAAAAAACAGCGGTTATTTTGGATATCAATATGGGAATTATTATTACAGAAGAAAGTACGGGTATGGTTATTACAACGGATACGTTTCGGATAAAAAAAAGAAAAGAAAAATTTCATAAAATATCATTGCTTATAAGCGTGATGTTCTATTTACTGTAATATGGATTCAAAAAATTTGATTGTAACAGGAGGTGCCGGTTTTATAGGCAGTCATCTATGCGAATATCTTTTGGAAAGGGGTCACAAGCTTACCATCATAGATAATTTTGATTCCTTTTATTCAAGAAATATAAAGGAACAAAATATCGCCGATTTCAAAAATCATCCCAATGTTAAATTTATTGAAATCGATATTCTGAATTATGACTTATTAATTGATGTTCTTCAGGATCAATATGATGCAATCATTCACCTTGCAGCAAAGGCGGGAGTTAGACCCTCTATTGAAAATCCAAAGGAATATCAAAAAGTGAATGTGGAAGGAACTCAGAACTTACTTGAAGTCGCAAGAAAAAAAAACATTCAACAATTTCTTTTTGCATCATCAAGCAGTGTATACGGAATTAATGAAAATATTCCATGGAAAGAGTCTGATGGTTTACTTAAACCAATAAGTCCTTATGCCAGTTCAAAAATATCTTGTGAGTTAATGGGACATGTTTACAGTCATTTGTATGGAATCAGGTTTCTTTCCATGAGGTTTTTCACTGTTTATGGACCAAGGCAAAGGCCTGATTTGGCAATCAATACATTCAGCAGAAAAATATTAAAAGGAGAATCCATTCCTTTTTTTGGTACAGGCAATACAAAAAGAGATTACACATATGTGTCAGACATTGTTGATGGCATTTACAAGGCGCTTAATTATAACGCTACCATGTATGAGATATTCAATTTTGGCAACAGCAATGCCATAACTTTATCTGAAATGCTTAACGAACTTGAACTTGTTTTGAACAAAAAAGCCATTATTGAAAAAGTAACTGAGCAGCCGGGAGATGTATCTCTTACCTATGCAGATATAGAAAAGGCAAAAAAAATACTGGGATATGAACCTGTTACTTTTTTTAGGGATGGATTAAAAAAATTTAAAGAGTGGTTCATAAGTTATGAATCAAATTTTTAAAGGATAAATCTTACTATCCATGCCTAAAATCAAGGTCCTGCATATAATAAAATCTTTAGGAAGAGGCGGAGCAGAGATGTTGCTTCAGGAGACACTTCAATTGCATGATAAAGATCAATTTGAATTTTATTGTCTTTATTTTTTGCCATGGAAAAATCAAATGGTTCAAGGTATAGAGAATCAAGGAGCTTTTGTAAAACTACTTCCAGCAAAAAACAATATTGCAATCATTTTAAGGGTCTTTAAAACAATCAAATTCATTAAGAAAAATAATATTGACCTGATTCATTGCCATTTACCATGGGCCGGATTTCTGGGCAGATTAATTTTTTTGATCACTAAAACGCCTGTAATTTATACGGAACACAATATTCAAGACAGGTATCATTTTGTAACAAGATGGATCAACAAGGTTACATTTAACTTACAGACAAAAGCAATTGCAGTTTCATCGGATGTTGCTAATTCCATACAAAAAAAAATTAATCCGAAAATACCTGTTGTTATCATTCCAAATGGAATTAATACAGAAACATTTACAAGAAATTTATTGCTGAGGAATGCTAAAAGGAATGAATTAAATCTTCACAGTGAAACTGTTCTTATTGGTACGATTGCTGTTTTTAGATTTCAAAAAAGACTTTGTGAATGGGTAAGTGTTTTTAAAAAAATCCATGATCAGTTTCCTGAAGTCAGAGCTTGTATCATAGGCGACGGTATTCTTAAAGAACAAATTTTGACGCATGTAAAAAAACTACATTTGGAAGAGTTTATTGTTTTTCCGGGTTTGCAGACAGACGTTTTGCCCTGGTTGTCGGCTATGGACATTTTCATGATGACTTCATCATTTGAAGGCTTGCCTATTGCATTGCTTGAAGCAATGAGTTCAGAATGTGCCATTGTAAGTACAGATGCTGGAGGCATCAAGGAGGTTGTAAGAAGCGGTAATGATGGGTTTATTGTAAAAGTTAATGAATGGGAAAAATTAGTTTATCCAATCGTTGATCTGTTGCTAAACAGGCATGAAATAAAAGAGTATGGAAGACAGGCTAGAAACAGAGTTAAAGAATCTTTCAGTATAAATAAAATGGTACAGGAAATTGAATTTCAGTACCTATCTGTATTAGGAAAATGATATGATATGGAAATAGAATTCTCTAAAATGGAAGATGTTCCTGAAATTGTTGAGTTATTGAAAAGAAGTCTAGGGGAGAGCCTTATGCCTAAAACAACTGAATACTTTATCTGGAAACATTATAAAAATCCTTTTGGTAAATCAATCATTTTAATTGCAAAAGAAGAGGGTAAAATAATAGGACTAAGGGCATTTATGAAGTGGGAATGGGTTTTTTCTGAAAAAAAAATGTTGTCGGTCAGGGCTGTTGATACTGCTACAGATCCCATTTACCATGGAAGAGGAATCTTCAAAAAATTGACTATGAAAGCTATTGAAGAATCGCAAAAAGAACAAGTCTCATTTATTTATAACACACCCAATCCCATTAGCCTAAAAGGCTACTTGACATTGGGATGGCATTCCATTGGAAAATTGCCATTGAGTATAAGAATAGGAAGTATTTTGCCCAGACTATATAATTTAAAAGCTATTGAACTTTTTTATCAAGAATATAAAATAGATGATCAATTAAAAAAAATAAAGAGAGGCTGGACATATCGGCAGACAGATTGTATTTCTTCGGAACTATCAATTCAATATCTTGCCTGGCGATATGCAGATTGTCCGGTTGCTAAATATGGTGCTTTTATATCACCTGAAAAATTTGGCATTATTTTTCGATTAAAAAAAATCAACCTGTTTTATGAATTTCGGATTTGTGAAATTTGGATAGAAAATCACTTGTATAAAAAAGAGATGGAGCAAGAAATAAATACAATAATTAAAAAAATAAGGCCCATTATTGTTACAAAATCTTTTTTGACGAGCGATCAAACCAATTCCGTTTCTTTTAAAAGTAAATGGCGGAAATTCGCATGGGGGCCTTTAACTACTGTAAGGAGTGTTGTTCAAAACGGCATAATAGATGACATCATTCAATTCAACACATGGTCGCCCTCTATGGGCACAATGGAATTATTTTAGAAAAAATGGATATAGTTATTGCAATCATACTGATATTGTTAATAAACTCGGTGATTATCAAGTTTATATCTACGAGGTACGACTTTAATCCGGGTAATTTTCCCTGGTTGCTTTTCTTATTTCATGTAATCGTCACCGTTTTTTATATTTTTTACACTTCTGATTCCAATAGTGATTCATGGAGTTATTACATTGTTCCGCATGGAAGGGATGATTGGTTTTCCATGTATGAAAGTGGAACTAAGTTTATAAGTTTTCTTGCATGGCCACTGATTCAAATTTTTGGGTTTTCCTTTTTATCCAATATGATTGTCTTCTCCTATTTCGGTTATTTGGGTATATTATTATTTTATTTAACAGCGAAAGAAAACGCTAAGTTAAACACCCCTAAAAATAAAATGGGGCCTATTGAGTTGGTTTTTTTATTACCTAATTTACATTTTTGGACATCCTCGTTGGGTAAGGGTAGCATGAGCTTGTTTGCAATAGGGTTGTTTGCTTTTGGATTAAGCAGGTTTAATAGAAGAATTCCTTGGATGTTGTTGGGTTCTTATGTTATCTATATGATAAGACCACATATATTGCTGGCTGTGGTAATAGGAATTTTAATTGGGATTTTTCTCACAAATGTTGGTATCAAGCCTGTTTTCAAATGGCTTATTTTTATTTTATCATTGTTGATTTTTTCTTATTTAAGTGAAAGTGTATTAAAGTTCACGGATACTGATTCTTTAAATTTTACCACTTCAAGCACATTCAGTCATCGAACTGCCGAGCTGTCAAAAGCAACTTCCGGGGTTGACATTCAGAATTATAACCAGCTGGAGAAAGTGTTGACTTTTTGGTTCAGACCCCTTTTTTTCGATCAGCTTGGGGCATTTGGTTTAATAGCATCAATTGAAAACGCTTGTTATATTTTCATGTTTTTTACGGTCATACAACGATTGTTTTTAAATTGGTCTAAGTTCAATGGGCTATTCAAAATATTTTTATTTTCTTTTATTTTGGGCTCTGTAGTGTTAGCTCAGGTGAGTGGAAATTTAGGTATTGCATTACGTCAAAAAACACAGTTCATGCCATTTTTATTTGTTCTATATTTCAAGGCATTGACTTTTAAAAAGAAATATCAATAGACTATTATTAATTGAATTACTACATGAGTAAAAAAGGAACGTTTGTAATATCATTGGATTTCGAGTTGCACTGGGGAAGTATCGAAACTAAAACAGTGTTGGATAATCAAGCGCAGCAGTATTTTTTAAATACAAGAAATGTCATTCCCGAAATACTGAATTTATTTAAAGAGAATGATATCCATGCAACATGGGCAATTGTAGGCATGTTGTTTTACAGAAATTCAAAAGAGTGGTATGACAGACTTCCCGCCACTATTCCTTCCTATAATAATGACAAAGTATCGGGTTATGACTGGGTAAATAAAAATGGATTTTTAAAAGATGATGATCTTTTTCATTTTGCTCCTGAATTGATACAAAAAATAAAATCAACGAATAATCAGGAGATTGGCACTCATACATATTCTCATTACTTCTGCCTGGAAGAAGGACAAACAATTCAACAATTCAGAAATGATTTAAAGTGCGCAACTGAACTTGCCAACGAATCAGGCATTGTCTTACATTCACTAATATTTCCTCGTAATCAATACAATGATGCGTATCTGTCTGTTTGTCAAGAATTCGGAATAAGTGCCGTTCGAACTTGCCCGAATATTTGGTACTGGTCACCAACTGCACAATCAGGGTTATTCAGAAAAATATTCCGAACCGGTGATGCTTATGTTAAAATGCAACCCATAAAGCCTGTTTTTTTGAACGATATCAAGGCAGATAGATTACCTGTTCAGTTACCTGCAAGCAGATTGTATAGACCCTGGAGTAAAAAATTTTCTGTTTTGAACAAAATGAAACTCAAACGAATATTGAATGAAATGACATCAGCCGCAGAAACAGGCGCTTACTATCATTTGTGGTGGCATCCTGAAAATTTAGGAACATTTCCTGATCAATGCATGGGAGAATTGGAACACATCATCAAACACTATCAATTTCTTAAAAAAGAGTTCGGTTTTGAAAGTTATACAATGAAAGAGGTTGCGGATTTGCTGTTAATGAAATGATGCATTTTTTAACCATTAACATAAGAGTTTTTACATTTGATCATATTATATAGAAAATCTACAGGATGTCAATCGATAGACCATATTTTATAGTAAAGAGATTTTTTGATATAGTATTTTCTATTATTGGAATGATAATATCTCTACCTGTAATTTTAATATTGGTAATGATTTTTTTCATTACAGGTCATCGAAGTTTCTTTTTCTTTCAAACTCGCGTAGGATACAGGGAAAAGTTGTTTACATTGTATAAATTAAAAACAATGAAGGATGAATCCGACGCTATGGGAGTTCCCTTACCTGATGAAAAACGAATCACAAAATTTGGTCGAATAGTAAGAGGGTCTTCTTTGGACGAGTTGCCTCAGTTATTGAATGTATTGAAGGGAGATATGAGTTTTGTAGGACCAAGGCCATTATTGAAGGAGTATTTGTCTCTGTATTCTCCTCAACAGAAAAGAAGACATTTATTGAAGCCGGGTATCACAGGATTGGCTCAAATTAATGGAAGAAACGCAATAAGCTGGACAAAAAAATTCGAAATGGATGTATACTATGTAGATCATGTGACTTTTTTTGTAGATTTCAAAATATTAATATTAACTATAATGAGGTTTTTTCGTCCGGTTAATATCAGTCAACCTAAAACCGCTACGGTAGACCCATTCAATGGGATTAACTGATTTTCTAAAAATAATTCAATATCAATAAATCTTTAATTCATTTACAAGGAATAATAGGTCTCATATTTTTTTACTAACTTTATTACACTTCGCTACCCTCTGAGCTAATATCTAATAAGAATAAAATAATTGGATTTTGGATAAAATTTGGTTGTCATCGCCCCATATTGGAGAAAGAGAAATGCTTTATGTCAGCGAGGCCTTTAAGACAAATTGGATTGCTCCTTTAGGTCCCAATGTTGATGCATTTGAAAAACAACTAAGCCAATTATTAAATGTGAATGAGGTTGTTTCATTGAGTTCAGGAACAGCTGCCATTCATCTTGCATTACTAGCATTAGGTATTAAAGCGGGAGATCTGGTGTTGTGTCAGAGTTTTACATTTGCTGCATCTGCATTTCCTGTAATGTACTTGAATGCAGAACCTATTTTTATAGATAGTGAAAAAGATTCTTGGAATATTGATCCTGAATTGACAGAAAAAGCGATTATTGATTCAATTTTGAAAGGTAAAAAGCCAGCAGCAATCATCGTTGTTCATTTATATGGGATGCCGGCTAAAATGAATGAGTTGTTGAAGATTGGCAGAAAATATGATATTCCCATTATTGAGGATGCAGCAGAAGCCCTTGGAAGTGAATATAATCAAAGGAAATGCGGCAGTTTTGGGGAAATAGGAATTTTAAGTTTCAATGGAAATAAAATTATTACTACCAGTGGAGGAGGTGCATTGGTTAGCAATGATTCTAACATCATCAAAAAAGTGAGACATATTTCTGCTCAATCTAAAGAATCCGCACCTTATTATTTACACAAAGAGGTTGGTTATAATTATCGTCTCAGTAATGTTTGTGCGGGCATAGGAAGGGGGCAGTTGGAAGTGCTGCATGATAGAATAGCCAGGAGGAGAGAGATTTTTAATATGTACAAAGAGGAGTTAAATAAAATCGAGGGAATATCGTTTTTAGATGAAGCATCAGGGGTATTTTCAAACAGATGGCTCACTACTATTTTATTTGATAATAAAATATTTAAATCAGGAACAAACAACAAAGTGAGAATGGAATTGGAACATCAGCAAATAGAATCCAGGCTACTTTGGAAACCTTTGCATCAGCAACCAGTTTTCGAAAATGCATTATCTTATTTAAACGGTGTGTCAAATGATTTATTTGAAAATGGACTTTGTTTGCCAAGCGGATCTGCTTTAACAAATGAGCAGATTTTGAAAACGATTAATTGTATTAAAAAAATAATTACATGATTTTTGGTGATTTTTCTCTAAACCAAATAGATTAGAAGCATTGAAATATTTTTGAAAATGAAGTTTTTTAAAAAAATATTTATAAGACCATCTCAATTGGTTCTCATTGGAGATCAAGTGTTGATGCTTTTTGGTTTTTTATCATCTATGATTATTTACTACAGACTGCTCTCTATTAACCATATTCCGGTTTTTTCAGTTATGTACAATTCATTGTTGCATCTGATATTCGCGATTTATGCCTGGGTAATTTTCAATATCAATAAAAAGGTAATTCGCTATTTCAACAGCAATGATTATTTAAATCTCATGTTTATTATTGTGTTGATTCATTTGTCAACCTTTATGATGAGTCTGACATTCCCTGAAAAATATCATTTAAAACCCGAAATATTTTTTATCAGTTTTTTTGTCACTTCGATTTATATAATTGCAACAAGATTTTTAATAAGCTATCTGTATTTTTTTTACAATAATCCGCGCAGTGTAAAAAACCAAAAAAAACTATTGATATACGGAGCAGGCGAACTAGGTAATTTTATTAAAAAATCAATTGATACCCATTACAAAGGAGCGTATAAATTAGTTGCATTTCTGGATGATGATATTCAAAAAATAGGTCGTTATGTCGGAGATACAATTGTTTTGGACCCATCAAACAATATCAATAAAATCATTGAGGATAATCAGATTACAGACATCATCATAGCAAACAAAACAATCCAGCCTATCCGAAAGGCGCAATTTCTTGAAAATATAATTTCGGCAAACGTTCGAATAAAAGAAATATCATCCATTCAATCATTTTTTGGTGCCGATTTTAATTTTGAAAAGTTAGATAATATTGAAATACAAGATTTATTGAACAGAGAACCTATTGTATTGTATGATGAACATGTGGCAGACGAGTTAAGCAATAAAACCGTGTTGGTTACCGGGGCGGCTGGTTCTATCGGAAGTGAAATAGTTCGAAAATTAACTGAGCACAATGCTTCGATGATCATTTGTGTGGATTTTTCTGAAAGCGCCCTTTATGACTTACAGCAAGAATTATTATATAAACATTCTTCAAAAAGATTTCGTTTCATCCTGCTCGATATTCGAAACCAGCAACTCACAGAAGAATTATTCAAGGAGTACGCTCCAGATTATGTTTACCATGCTGCTGCATACAAGCATGTTCCTTTAATGGAATTGTTTCCATGGGAAGCAGTTCAAACAAATATTATAGCCACAGCAAAATTGGCTGAAATTGTCATTAAATACAACGTCAGGAAATTTGTTTTTATTTCTTCAGATAAAGCCGTGAATCCCACGAGTATAATGGGCGCAACTAAAAAGCTTGCTGAAGTAATTGTTCAAACATATTCTGCCAAGCAAGATTCTACTCGTTTTATCATTACAAGATTTGGAAACGTACTTGGTTCAAATGGTTCAGTGGTCCCTTTGTTTAAAAAACAAATCATGAAAGGAGGTCCTGTAACTGTAACACATCCTGAAATGATTCGATATTTTATGACCATTTCTGAGGCTTGTCAGCTCGTGCTTGAGGCCACCATTGAAGGGGATAAGGGAGATGTATTTGTTTTTGATATGGGAAAACCGATAAAAATTATAGATTTGGCAAAGAATATGATTAGGTTGGCGGGATATCAGCCTGATGTGGAAATTAAAATAGAATATACTGGCCAAAGGCCGGGTGAAAAACTATTTGAAGAATTGTTTTCAACAAATGAGATTCTACAGCCTACACATCATGAAAAGTTGATGATTTCCAAGAATAATACAATCATTAACTTTGGTTTGGAAGAGATATTGGAAATGTTAAGATCCTTGGATGGAAATTACAATCCTGATTCCTATAAAAAAATTATCAAACAATTGTTACCGGAATTTAACTATATCGGTGAAAATGATTAAAAATTATTGATTTATTGATTTTTATGAAAAATCTTTATCTGCTGTTATCGGCAGCATTTTTATTTACAATGAGCGGTTTTTCTCAAAATGCTCGTTTCTCTCAAATATGGACTGCTCCTATTCAGTTCAATCCATCCCTTACAGGAAGATTTGATGGTCAAATAAGATTTTGCAACTTAAACAGCTGGCAAAAATCAGACAGACCAGTACCTAATAAGGTAAATCATGAGAATTATACCTTAGACATTAAAATTGGAAAGTACAGAAGCAACGGAGATGAAAGACCCAGTGGCAAATCGAAAGAAAACTATGTTGCAGCTAAAGACCCTTCACTTGCTAAATTCACACCCAATAAAGGGTATTGGAGTATTGGTTTTAATTACTATCACTATGGAAGTCCGACTACCTGTATTGATGGCAAATTTTATTCCGGTTCCATTGCCCGTCATTTTTATTCTTTAAGTAACAGATACTATGGATTTGGAGGGCAGATGACTTATGCAGTTGGCGAACTGAATACAAACAGAGGCCTCTTGAGTCAGTATGATAACGAAATCATCGGTGGCGGCTTTCATGTTTCTACTAATCAGAGAAATCGATATGCTTTGAAAAGAAATATAATTAACAAGGTAAATTACATAGACTATAATGCTGGTGCTTATTATGGATTGGTAACTGAGTCTGTGATGTTTGAAGTAGCTTACGCAATGTCCCATTTGTTTTATCCACTAAATGGATTTTTCCCAGATGCAGATAAACCAAGTCTTAGGCACAGAACAACGGCCAGTACCATTTTAAGAGTGAAATTCAACAACAGACTTGGATTGATACAAAGAAATATTTACTGGAAAGAGGGAATGTATCTTAAAAGCAGAAATGAAAACGGAGACAGCACTCAAGCAATTTCAATTTGGTCTGGAGTGGAGTTCGTTAAAATCAATCCGATAAGAGATCAAAATATAAGTGCAGGATTATATTTTCGTTCATTCAGAACTTTAATTCCATTTCTTAGTCTCAATCTAAACCGATCTGTTAACCTTAGATATAGTTACGAAACAACTGCTTTCAGTTCTAAGAAATACACAGCATATACAACAAAACGTCATGAACTGGCACTTATAATTTATAAGAAGAGATATTCCACTATTGGCACAAAATTCTATAAGAAACTAAATTTGTGGTAATAGGTATTTCTAAAAATCTTGTTTAAGTAAAACCTTTTAATATAAAAAAATCCGTGATGAAAAAAATATTGATATTTTCATTATTTACTCTCTATACCTCTGTTGTTTTTTCACAAACCACTATAGAAAATCTTGGTAAGAATGTCAATTCTGCTTATGCGGAATTAAGGCCCATAATTTCAGGAGATGGAAAAACTTTATTTTTTGTTGTTGAAGGTAATCCTCAAAATGTAAATTATTCTGTTGATAACAGAGCGCAGGACGTTTGGTTTTCAACCCTTGATAATTCAGGGGTTTGGTCACCTGCTCAACAGTTCCCGGAACCAATAAATTCGAGAACTGATAATGCCATATTTTGGACATCTCCTAGTGGAAATGAAATTTTAATAAGGGGGGCTTATGAAAATGGTCAATACTATGGCAGAGGATTTTCATTTTGTGAAAAAACAATTGATGGTTGGTCGGATCCCAAAATGATTTATATAGATGGATATCAAACAATGTCTCAAGATATATTTGATGGCGCAACACTTTCCAGTGACAAAAAAACCCTTCTTCTATACATGTCTGAAAATAAGAATAGTTATTTGAATGATATTTACGTAAGCCATTTGCAGGAAGATAGCATATGGAGTCGTCCTGAAAAAATTCAGGATAGCTTAAGTCTCGAAGATTATGATGAAGTGTCTCCATTTATAGCGTACGATGACTATACGCTTTATTTTGCCAGTAACAGACCCGGAGGATATGGAGGATATGATATTTACAAAACCACCAGATTGGATGATACATGGACAAGATGGTCTAAACCCGTAAATTTAGGAAAGCCGATAAACACGTTAAAGTCTGAAGCATATTTTACACTGGATATACAAGGAGATTTTGCATATATGGCTACAATGACAAGTGCGAATAAAACTGATATAGTAAAAGTCCAACTCAGTGAAGATCAAAAACCAAAAAAGTCAGCAATAGGAACCCGAAATAGTGGCAATGAGCAGGATAGTACATCGTATAAGATTCTTAATTCATTGGATTTGCCTGCAGAAGTAAAACTTCAAATTATTGATTTGAGTAAAAGAAGTAAAGAAGGCGGAGTGGAAGGTGAAAAGGCCGCTCAAGATTTAAAAATCATTACAACAATGCCTGCTGAGTTTTTCAAGCAAAGAAAAAGTGAAGCCATCGAAAGATCTCAGGGTATATCTCCTGAGGAGAGCGGAATCAATCAAATTGTAAATAATTACAATCAAATTATTCAACAACTGGAAAAATTAGATTCAATTGATTTGTCGTTACTGTCTTCAACGGATTTAAATTTTACCGAAGGATCATCTAAAGTAGAAAAACCAGTTGATCAAAAAGAAAATAAGGAAACTAAAAAATATCAGGAAGGTTCTGAATTGGAATTAAGTTCAACCATAAACTGGGCAGGTACCACAGCACCTGGGGGTGCTACCAATCACACCTATCAATGGAGTCAGACTGGAAATCTTGTAACATTGAGAATTTCCTTATTGTATGATATTCCCGGCAAGGAATGCAGTTCAGTTGTAATTGAGTTGCCCTCTGATTGTCCTGTGCCATTGGAGCCTAAAGGATTTAAGGCAAATGGATCTATTTTATATTTTGGTACGGGTTATTTCATGGAAAGTATCACCGCAGACCCCATTTCACCCAATGCATATACCAATGTTTTGCGGAAAAATTCATCAGGTACGGGATATGAAATTTATATCACAAGGGGTTCAGCAATTGATCCGCTCGCATGTTATGCCACCATTCAATACTATACTTATTGATCAATAGTTAAAGGATTTAATTCTGTCATTACATATTTCTTCTGTATTGACCTCCAACAAGATACAGGGCATTGGTAATTTGACCAAGGCTGCAATATTTAACGGTTTCCATCAGTTCTGCAAATAGATTTCCGTTATTGATGGCTGTTTGTTGAAGTCTGAGGAGCATTTCATCAGATTTGTTTTTGTTTCGTTCTTTGAATGTATTCAATGCTGCAATCTGAACATTCTTTTCTTCATTGGTTGACCTTATTACTTCAGTTGGTAAAATGGTAGGAGACCCTTTTTTATTCAAAAAGGTATTTACGCCTATGATAGGATAATCACCGGTATGTTTTAATGTTTCATAATGCAGACTCTCTTCCTGTATTTTATTTCTCTGATACATTCTTTCCATGGCACCCAACACACCACCTCTTTCTGTAATTCTGTCAAATTCTTTCATTACAGCTTCTTCAACAAGGTCTGTCATCTCTTCAATTAAAAAAGAACCTTGATTAGGATTTTCATTTTTGGCGGTACCTAATTCTCTGTTGATAATTAATTGTATCGCCATTGCTCTTCTGACGCTTTCCTCAGTCGGTGTGGTAATTGCTTCATCGTATGCATTGGTATGAAGAGAATTACAGTTGTCATAAATCGCATACAATGCCTGAAGAGTAGTTCTGATGTCATTGAAATCTATTTCTTGTGCGTGTAGACTTCTTCCGCTTGTTTGAATATGATATTTCAACTTTTGACTTCTGTCATTGGCTTTGTATTTGTTATTCATCGCTTTTGCCCATATCCTTCTTGCTACTCTTCCAATTACACTATACTCCGGATCCATTCCATTACTGAAAAAGAAAGACAGATTTGGAGCAAAATCATCAATCTTCATTCCTCTGCTCAAATAATATTCTACATAAGTGAAACCATTGGCTAAGGTAAAGGCAAGCTGAGTAATAGGATTAGCGCCAGCTTCTGCAATATGATAACCGCTGATACTGATACTGTAAAAATTTTGCACCTGGTGTTCTATAAAGTATTCCTGAACATCTCCCATAAGTTTCAATGCAAACTCAGTTGAAAAAATGCAAGTATTCTGTGCCTGGTCTTCCTTTAAAATATCGGCTTGAACGGTACCTCTGACTGTAGATAATGCTTTGGCTTTTATTTGTTCGTAAATTTCCTTTGGTAATACATCAGATCCGCTCAAGCCCAATAATCGCAGGCCAAGACCATCATTGCCCGCAGGAAGCATTCCTTCAAGATTTCCGTGTTTAGGAACTACCAACGAACCTTCTGTTCCGATATATTTTGGCAACCCGTCTAAGTTGAATTTTGATTCAATCAATTCATTCACCTCATTTCTCAAATTGTTTTCAAGAATGTATTTCTCACATTGCTGATCGATGGCTGCATTCATGAAAAAAGCAAGCAACACTGGAGCAGGGCCATTGATTGTCATACTTACCGAAGTCTTGGGATTACACAAATCAAATCCGCTGTATAGTTTTTTGGCATCGTCCACAGTGGCAATACTTACACCGCTATTCCCGATTTTGCCATATATATCAGGCCTTACAGCAGGATCCTCACCATAAAGTGTGACGCTATCAAATGCAGTGCTTAAGCGTTTTGCAGGCTGACCAAAACTCAAATAATGAAAGCGACGATTGGTTCTTTCAGGTCCACCTTCTCCTGCAAACATTCTCGTTGGATCTTCCCCTTCGCGTTTCAAAGGGAATACACCGGCAGTAAAGGGAAATTCTCCCGGCACATTTTCCTGTAATTGCCATTTTAATATATCACCCCAGTCTTTGAATTTTGGAAGATATACTTTTGATATTGTAGTGCCAGAAAGACTCTGAAAAACAAGCGGTTGTTTTATCATTTTGTCTCTCACTTGAAATTCATAGAATTCTTTTGCATAACGATCACGAATAAACGACCATTCTTTGATGAGTTTTTTATTGGCGTCATCAATTTTCATTTCTATTGACTCAAGTATTGGAGTAAGAGAATTTATGTTTTCATTTGTATGGTCTGCAATCAAATGAATGGCTCCTTTTAATTGATACCATTGAGAAGCAAGATTACTTTGTTCGACAACGTAATCATTGTAGTTTTTAATGGCTTCTGAAATTTCAGACAAATACCTTACGCGTGAAGGAGGAATTATGGAAGATTGGGCAAATGATTTCTTTTCAATTTCCATCGGATTGTCGGAAGAAAAAAAATTGTTTGTTTTTTCCAATACCTTTTCCATCAAAAGTCCAAACAATTCGTTCACCCCGGCATCATTGAATTGAGCTGCGATGGTTCCAATAATTGGCAAATCGCCATCTTTTGCATCCCATAATCCATGATTTCTTTTGTATTGCTTGCGAACATCGTGCAATGCATCCAAAGCGCCCGCTTTGTCAAATTTATTCACACAAACAACATCTGCGTAATCTAGCATGTTTATCTTTTCCAGTTGAGACGGAGCTCCATATTCCGGTGTCATAACGTACATGCTTACATTGCAATACTCCAAAATTGAGGCATCACTTTGACCAACACCAGCACTTTCTAAAATAATAAAGTCATACCCTGCTTCTTTGCAAATATCAATGGCGTCCTGTACATATTTGCTGAGTGCTTTATCGCTTTCACGGGTGGCCAAACTTCTCATGTATGCGCGTGGAGATGAAATCGCATTCATTCTGATACGATCTCCCAATAATGCACCACCAGTTTTTTTCTTGGAGGGATCAACTGATATAACTGCGATTGTTTTATCATTGTTAAAGTGCAGGAATCTTCTTACAATTTCATCAGTAACAGAAGATTTACCTGCACCCCCTGTACCGGTAATGCCTAATACAGGTGCTTTTATGCTGGAAAGATTATTTTTATCAATTCCTGAAAAATTGCCGTTTTCGGCATTGGTGATTTTTCTGGCAACTTTTCTTACGTCTATGACTTCACCTAATGTCATGGGTATTGCATAATCAACATCTTCCTCCAGTTTAAAATCACATTGCTGAATTACATCTTCAATCATGCCTTCCAATCCCATTTTTCTGCCATCGTCAGGAGAGTAGATTCTTGCAATGCCATATTGATGAAGTTCTTCAATTTCTGAAGGTAAAATGGTTCCACCACCTCCACCAAATATTTTGATATGTCCGCAGCCGTTCTCATCAAGCAAATCTTTCATGTACTTAAAAAATTCTACATGGCCTCCCTGATAACTGGTGATGGCAATTCCCTGAACATCTTCTTCTATAGCACATTCTACAATTTCTGCAACACTTCTGTTATGGCCCAAATGAATAATTTCAGCACCTTTACTTTGTAATATTCTCCTCATGATGTTGATTGATGCATCATGTCCATCAAATAAAGAAGCAGAGGTTACTATCCTCACTTTTTGTTGGGTTTTAAAGCTCATTATCGTTTGAATTTTTCTACTGTGCGATTCAGTAGACATATGAAATCTATGCCTTACTAAAACGTTGTAGTTTTCGGTGCAAATTTACAGATAATACCCTGTAAAATACCGCTAATTAACTAAGATTTCATTCTGAATGTGAGCGCAGCAAAATCATGTATGCTAAGGGTCTCGGCTCTTTTATTGAATAATTCATCCTGAAGTTCTTCAGTAGAAAACTGACTTTTCAATGCATTTCTCAATGTTTTTCTGCGTTGGTTAAATGCAGTTTTAACAAGTACCCAATAGGCTCTTTCGGATTTTACTTGCAAGGGTACTGTTTTTCTGGTAAGTCTAATTACTCCACTCATCACTTTAGGTGGCGGGTTAAAACAATCGGGATTTACATCAAATAAATATTCCACATCATAATAAGCCTGAATAAGAGCACTTAATACTCCATATACTTTGGAGCCCGGGGCTGATGCTGCTCTTTCGGCAACTTCTTTCTGAAACATTCCAATTACCACCGGAACATGATCTTTCCAATCAAGGATTTTAAACAGAATCTGAGTAGAAATATTGTATGGAAAGTTACCAATTACTGTAAAAGGTTTTTCAAATGGCATTTCTATTTCGAGAAAATCACGAGAGATGATTTTATCATTTAGTACTGCGTACTTATTTTGCAAATATTTTACTTTTTCCTCATCCAGTTCCACTGCTTTAAATTGAATGTCAGGAATTTGAATAAGATACTTTGTTAATGCGCCCGCTCCGGGTCCAACTTCCAGTAAATGCTGAAATGGATTTTTATTCAGTTCAGATAAAATTTGTTGAATGATATTGTCATCTTTTAAAAAGTGCTGACCCAGTGATTTCTTTAGTGTATACATCTACACAAATGTATGAATCATTGAGTAATAAGTATCTAAAGGGAAAAATAGGGTAAAGTAATCATTAAAAAATTATTCGGTGTCGTATCGGGTAACTTTCTCAATACCAGGCAATGCAAGCAGATGGTTCACCAGATTTTCCAATTGTTCTTTATCCTGAACAAATACTCTCACATTGCCTTCAAAAATACCTTCTTTGGCTTCAATTGTCATCGCCGAAATATTTACTTTTAGTTCACCGCTTATCAAATTGGTTATTTTGTGAATAACCCCTACATCATCCAACCCTATGATTCGCAACCCTGTAAGGAAAGATATTTCTTTATTTTTCGCCCATTTTGTTTTTACTACTCTATGACCGTGATTTGCCAGTAATCTGGCTGCATTGGGGCAATTGGTTCGATGAATTTTCAGCCCTTCGCCTGTTGTGATAAATCCAAAAACATCATCTCCTGGAATTGGCTTACAGCAATTGGCAAGTGTATACATGATTTTATCACTGCTTTCGCCAAATATCACCAGTTCAGTATCTTTTTTAGACAACGGCTTTAATTCCTGTATATCATTTTTATCTTCCGGATTTTTAATGGGTTTTGGAGCAATCAATTTGTCGCCATGAACAGTAAAATCTTTCAGTTCTTTTAGGTCGTTTTTCTTTACGGAAATATCATATAATAAATCAAGTGTACTATGGGATTTATAGAATGTAGCCAATTCTTCCAAATTGGCTTGATTCATTATAGCATTGACGGCATTGAGTTTTCTGAGTAATATATCTTTTCCAAATTCTGCAATAATTCTTTTTTCTTCTTTTAAAGAATCCTTTATTCTGCCTCTTGCCTTTGAAGTAATTACAAAATTAAGCCACTCTATATTGGGCTTTTGTTTAGCACTGGTAATAATTTCAATTTGATCCCCGCTTCTAAGTTTGTGGCTGATGGGTACCAACTTGTGATTCACTTTTGCACCTATACATTTCGTGCCTACGGCGGTATGAACACTAAATGCAAAATCCAATGCAGTTGCCCCAACAGGCAGCATTTTTACGTCACCTTTTGGAGTATATACATAAATTTCTTCAGCAAGAAAAGATGTCTTGAAATCTTGCAGAAAATCAAGAGAGTTGGTTTCGTGATTTCCAAGGGCTTCTCTTATTTGATTAAACCAAACATCAAACCTGCTCTCATCATCTTTACCTTCTTTATATTTCCAATGGGCGGCCAAACCTTTTTCTGCAATTTCATTCATCCGTTTACTACGAATCTGCACTTCAACCCATTTTCCTTGAGGCCCCATTACCGTTGTATGAAGAGCCTCGTAACCGTTGCTTTTTGGATTGCTTAACCAATCCCGCAATCTTTCAGGAGATGGATTATATTCATCTGTAATGATGCTGTAAACCTTCCAGCAATCTTCTTTTTCTTTTTCAGGAACAGAGTTTACTATAATTCGGATAGCAAATAAATCATACACTTCTTCAAAAGTGACACTTTTCTTTTTAATCTTATTGGAGATGGAATGAATACTTTTCGGTCTGCCAAATATTTCAAAATCCAAATCAGTCTTTTGTAATTTGTCTTTTATTGGTTTGATAAAATCATTGATATATCGGGTGCGCTCTCTTTTTGTTTCCTGTAATTTTTTAGCTATTGACTTATAGGTCTCAGACTCCATATATTTCATGGATAAATCTTCCAGCTCAGTTTTAATATTATACAAACCCATTCTGTGTGCAAGGGGAGCATATACATACACAGTTTCAGAAGAAATTTTCAACTGCTTTTCACGTTTCAAACTATCAAGTGTTCGCATATTATGCAAACGGTCCGCTAATTTTATTAAAATCACCCGGGGATCGTCTGTCAGTGTCAGTAATATTTTTTTAAAGTTTTCAGCTTGTTGACTTGAGTTGGTATCAATTACAGTAGATATTTTTGTCAATCCGTCAACAATTTTGGCAATTTCATCTCCGAACTCTCTTTGAATATCTTCCAAGGCAACATCTGTATCTTCTACAGTGTCGTGCAATAAAGCGCATATACAACTTCTAACGCCTAATCCAATTTCTTCCACACAAATTTTTGCAACAGCAATAGGATGGAAAATGTATGGTTCGCCACTCTTTCTGCGCATCGTTTTATGAGCTTCTGTTGCAATTTCAAAAGCCGAACGAATGAGCAACTTATCTCCGGGTTTCATTTTTTGCTTGAGAACTTTCAGCAGACCTCTGTATTGCCTTAAAATCTCCTGTTTTTCCTCAGAATCAGATAGCGAATATGTTAATATGTTTTCTTTTGTTTCCATATTTGAATACGAATTTAATCTAAAAAAGCAAGTTACAGAGTTAAATTACTCTTGTTAATTACAGTAAATGAAGACAAAAGCACCATGGGTTAAAAGAAAAAATTTAGTTATTGGTTTTAGAGCGATATTGAAAGAAAAGCCTTAAATTTGCCACCCGTTTGTGAAGTTCCAAAATAGAATTTTACTAAACTGCGGATGTGGCGAAATTGGCAGACGCACCAGACTTAGGATCTGGCGCCGCGAGGCATGTAGGTTCGACCCCTATCATCCGCACCGTCTTAAGTTGATAAGTTGAGAGGTTGAAATGTTGGCAACTTTCTTGCATGCATAACCCTTCGAAACTTATCAACTTATTTTATTTAACCAAGTTTCAATATATTAAAAAATGGCAACAGTTTCTAGAGAAAACATTGGATTGTTAACTGATAAGTTGATTGTTAAAGTCACAAAAGATGAGTATTTACCTTCTTTTGAGAAAAAATTGAAAGAGTACAGCAAAACAGCCAACATTCCTGGTTTCAGAAAAGGTATGGTGCCAGTAGGTATGATAAAAAAAATGTATGGCCCATCAGTCTTTAATGATGAAGTGTTGAAAGCCGTTGAGAAAAAACTTTACACATACCTGAATGAAGAAAAGCCTGATATTTTTGCTCAGCCTCTTCCTTTGGAAAAAGACCTCAACAACCTCGATTTGAACAATCCCGCTGATTATGATTTCGGATTTGAGATTGGTCTAAAACCCTCTTTTGAACTTCCTAATTTTTCTAAAGAAAGCATGGTTCACCATATAGTGGATGTTACTGACGAAATGGTTTCAGAAGAAATTAGCAGAATGCAAATAAAGGGTGGCAAAATGACCGAACCTGAACAAATTGATAACGAGGAAAATGTGTTGAATGTTGTATTTACTGAATCAGACAAAAGTGGAAATATAATTGAAAACGGGATTCGTAAAGAGAATTCTGTTTTGTTGAAATACATGACTCCTAAAATGCAGAAAGAATTGATGGGTAAGAAAGCAGGAGACAATGTTGTTTTTCAGTTGAGTAAAACATTTGAAGGGGATAAACTGGAAATGATGTTGCAGGATTTAGGGTTGGATAAAAATGACAAAGATGCTGCTGCAAAATATTTTAAATTAGACATCGCCAAACTTGGTCTGATTGAAAAGCGTGAATTAAACGAAGAATTCTTCAATGAAATTTACCCGGGGAAAGGTATAACCACAGAGGCTGATTTGCGTTCAACATTAAAAGAGGAAATTGAAAAATACTGGGCTTCTCAAAGCCGCAATCAGTTGCATGATCAGTTGTATCATTTCTTGCTTGATAGTACTAAGATGGAATTTCCGGAATCATTCTTAAAAAGATGGTTACAATCAGGCGGCGAAAAACCAAAAACAGCTGAAGAAGCAGAAAAAGAATACCCTGTTTTCATAAATCAACTTAAATGGACATTGATTAGTGACAAAATAATCATGGATAATAAACTGGAAGTCAGTGAAGAAGAGCTTAAATCGCACATGAGAAATGAAGTAATGGGTTATTTTGGTCAAATGGGAATGGGAGAAGACATGAGCTGGCTGGATAGTTATATAGACAGAATGATGAAAGATGAAAAACAAGTGGATGCTACCTATCGCAGATTAATAACTGAAAAACTTTTTGCGTTTATTGAAAAACAAATAAAAACAAAGGAAAAGAAAGTTACCGGCGATGAGTTGGTTGCAATGCAGCACAACCACCATCATTAATCCTCAACTGTTAATTTAACAGTTTTTTGTTGTTTGTTGACTGATATATTTATAGATTTGAACATCAAGCGAATTACATATAGCATTGATTTTAATTAACACTTAAAAATCTATAGAGTATGAAAAAAATCTCCATCAGTATATTCCTGCTTCTTTTCGGCATCGTTTTGAAAGCGCAGGAACCAACTAAAGTACCTGATCAAAATCCTGACTATAAAAAAAGCGAGAATAAGTACACAAAGGGTCAGGAAAAAACGCTTCAGGGAATGAATACAACTGAGCAAAAAACATACAAGGCATACGATTGGACGGAAAGCAAAAATGAAAAAAAAGTTGAGCGAGTGGCTTTTCGAAGAAAAAAACAACTAGCAAGAATTAACAACATATGTCATGTTCGAGGTTGTAACAATATGAACAGATATCATACTCACCCTATTTTTCATCGCAGGTAAAAGTCATTTGCATTTGCTACTTTCTTTCAATAAAAAGCAAACCATTCTTCAATAAAAATAAAAAAAATGAGATCAATAAAAGTTTTAACTCTATTAACCGTAATTCTTTTTTCAATGTCTTGTGCACATAAGGTTTCACGCATTGAACCAACTGAAACACCTGATATCAGCGGGAAATGGAATAACACTGACAGCAGACTTACTGCAGATGAAATGATTAAGCAATGCCTAAGCGGTGGATGGCTTTCTGAATTTACAGATAAAAAAGGTAAAAAGCCGGTGGTAATAGTAGGTATGGTTTCAAACAAAAGTCATGAGCATATTGAAGCTGAAACTTTCATTAAAGACCTTGAAAGAGCATTTATAAATACAAGTAAAGTCGGGCTGGTTCAAAGCGGTAAAAAAAGAGAAGAAATGCGTGCAGAAAAAGGCGATCAGCAATCAAACGCATCTGTTAGTACGATGAAAAAATTTGGTCTCGAGAATGGAGCGGATTTTATTTTGCAGGGGTCAATAAATTCAATTGTTGATGCATACAAGAGAAAGAAAACGGTAACTTATCAAATAAACTTGGAATTGACCAATATTGAAACAAATGAAATGGTATGGATTGGAGACAAGAAAATTTCAAAATACGTTAAGAACTAATTCAATTATTTGACATTACTGATCTTGAAATTTGAAGATGACTGATTTCGTAAAAAAGAAAAGAATTTTCAATGGGGCATTGATGCTTTTGCTGTCAATGCCTTTTTTGTATTCGTGCGTTTCTTACAATAAATTAATGGGTGATTATTTTCAAAGTGTAAGAGCATGTGATTACAATAAGGCATCTGCCATCATTAACAAAAGTAGATTGCTGAAAAAGAAAAGAAATAAACTACTGTACAATTTTGAAAATGGAAGACTTCAATTTCTTACTAAAAATTACGAGAAAAGCAACGAATTTTTCAACGAAGCTGATGATATGCTGGAGTCTAATTTCAAAACAGGCAAAGATATAGCTGTGAGCAATATTGTTAACCCGATGATGGAGACATACAGAGGCGAAGAGTTTGAAAAATTTCTTATACATTTTTATAAAGCGTTAAATTATGTTGCAATAGACAAATCTGAAGATGCTGTTGTGGAAGCGAGAAGAATTACTCTTGTTGCTAACAGATTAAATGAAAAAGTAAAAAATAATTCCAACAGATATTACAACGATGCTTTTTCGCTGAATTTACAGGGAATGTTGTATGAAATGGAGGGAGATATCAATAATGCATTCATTGCCTATAGAAATGCAGCAGATATTTATCTTAAAAAATCCAATAGTTACTATGGAGTGGCTATGCCTGAACAACTACAGTCAGATTTAATAAGGACTGCAGACATACTGGGATTTACAGGAGAAAAAGATGAGTATCAAAACAAATTCAAAAAGGAAATAAACGTAAATAAAAATGAGAGGGAGTTGATTTTGTTTTTAGAAGAAGGCAATGCACCCGTAAAAGAGGAAACAAGCATTACAGTTGTATATTCAAATGGACAGGCAACATACCAGTTTGTAGATAAAAATGGTATCTATCATTCCGAACCTTTTGATTACAGAGGGTATGGCATCAATTCATCAAAATTATCAGATTTGAGAACAGTGAAGATCGCACTTCCTACATATAGAATCGTTTATCCGCGTTCGACCGAAATTTCAGTAGAATTGAATCAGCAACAATACCATTCTGAAATCATACAGGACTTTAATACGCTGTCTTTATCAGTACTTCAGGAAAGATTTTTAAACGAACTTTCAAAGGCACTGTTACGATACTTGGTCAAGCATTCCGTTGAAAAAGGATCTGATAAATTAGCCGTAAGTATTGCTGAAAACAACAAAAAAAAATCATCGGACTACGAAAGTGAAAAAAAGAAAAAAGAAGAAAATGCTAAAATGGTTGGAGATGCCGTTGGTTTTTTAGTTGGCTTAACAAATACTGTTACAGAAAAAGCCGATACCAGAGGATGGCTTAGTCTGCCGGCATACATACACTACGTAAGGCTTCCGTTGAAAGATGGCAAAAACAACATCACCATTAACTATAAAGGCATTTCAAAAACCATTGAGATAGATGCGAGTAAGGGGATTCAAATAAAGTGCCTGACGCTATAATTTGATTTCTTCTCCTGTATTGTCGAAAAAGTGAAATTCTGTTAAACTATAACTTGTGTCTGCAATGATTTTCATGTTTTGCTTGAATTTCCAACTCCATTTGATTCTTCTGGAAATGAATCCGCAAGTCAGATAGGTATACATGATAGGATGAACGGCTATTGTCAATCCTTTGTGCTTTTGCATTACCAGATATTCAAGGTTCTTGGCAATCTCATCTTCAAAAATAAGTGTGGAGGAAACTTTGCCGGTACCTTCACATGCAGGACAAACTTCACTGGTATTGATATTCATTTCAGGCCTCATTCGTTGCCTGGTAATTTGCATTATTCCGAATTTTGAAATAGGTAAAACGGCATGTTTGGCTCTGTCTGTTTTCATGAGCTCTTCCATGGCATCAGCTAATTTCTTTTTGTTGTCCATCAGCTTCATATCAATGAAATCAACCACTATAATACCACCCAAATCACGCAATCGCAATTGTCTTGCAATTTCAGCAGCGGCTTCCAGATTTGTTTCCAGTGCGTTTTCTTCCTGATTATTGCTTACACTTTTATATCCACTGTTTACATCAATAACATGCAGCGCTTCTGTATGTTCGATGATAAGATATGCACCGCTCGGAAGATTTACAGTTTTTCCAAAAGAGGCTTTGATTTGCTTAGTTACAGCATTGGTATCAAAAATAGGAGCACTGTTGTTGTATAAAGAAATGATATCTGTTTTGTCTGAAGCAATTCTTTGGATATATGATTTTATTTCGCCAAAAATTGTTTTGTCATTCACAACTATCCTGTTGAAATCAGCATTAAGCAAATCACGTAATATACTTTGCGTTTTGCCCTGCTCGCTCAATATTCTTGTAGGTGCAACAGCCCCGCGCATATTTTTTTGAATCGTTTTCCAGGTGTTTTCCAAACTCAGTAGGTCTTCATGAAGTTCTGCGGTATTTTTTCCTTCTGCAGCGGTACGTACAATTACTCCAAGATTTTTTGGCTTTACGGCTTCAATTATCTTTTGTAATCTTTTCCGTTCCTCGGAAGAATGTATTTTTCTTGAAACGGCCACTACGTCAGAGAAAGGTGTAACAACCACAAATCTTCCCGGTAATGAAAGTTCACAGGTAAGTCTCGGTCCTTTGGCGGCTATCGGCTCTTTTAAAATCTGAACGAGTACATTTGGTTTACCGGTGAGGATTTCATTAATTGTGCCTGTTTTTACGATTTCAGGTTCAACTTTGAATTTAGAAAAATCAAATGAACCATGAGGGCTTTGATTAATTGAAAGTGTTGTGAATTTTAATACCGATTTTATGTAGGGGCTTAAATCTGTATAGTGAAGAAATCCATCTTTTTCAAATCCTACATCAACAAAAGCGGCGTTCATTCCGGGAATCAGTTTCTTCACTTTCCCCAAATAAATATCACCCACGGAAAAATTGGCATCAGTTTTTTCACTGTGCAATTCTACCAGTTTTTTATCTTCTAGTAAAGCAATGTCAACGCCATGCGGATTGACATTGATAATTAATTCCTTGGTCAAATGATTCTATTTAGAAGCAGACCTTTATGCATTACGATAGGATGTAGTACCATATATCCTTCATCATCTAAAGAAAAATAAAATTCAGAAGATGACATGAGTATAAAGTCATTTAAAGACAATAACAGATATGCCATATAAATTGAAGTAGTTTCAATATGGCATATCAATTACATAACAAGACAATGGATATTTGTCTGTATCAATGAATGATTATTTCTTTTTATGACGATTCTTTCTTAAACGTTTTTTACGCTTATGTGTAGCGATTTTATGACGTTTTCTCTTTTTACCACAAGGCATAACCAAGTCTTTTTTGTTATAAATATTATTAAGTTTCTTTTAATGAAGTTGATTTATTCTGTTGTCAACTTCATTAGAGTAATGCTCATCATTCGCCAATCTTTTGCTCAACTGATACCATTTAATAGCATCTTCTTTCATTCCTTTAGATGCATAAGTGTCAGCTAAAAATGCTATTGCCTCCAGATTTTTTGGCTCTTTTTCCACTACTTTCAAAAGACGTGCGATTGCTTTATCGTACTGACCAGAGATGTAGCCTCCTATTCCGAGCACCAACTGCGCTTTCATGTTATTGGAATCTTTTCTTGCAACACCCAACAATTCTTGAACACCTTTCATAGTTTGTTGAGGATCTCCATTTCTCCCCTTTCCAAAAATATAACAACTTCCCAAACCTATTTTTAAATCATCACTGTCAGGATTCAGCAAAATAGCTTTTTCAAAAAGAGTTATCGCTTCCCCTGATTCCCAGTCAAGTTTTGAATTATCTTGCTCAGCCCTTAACGCACTTAAAAATAATTGGGCTGCGAAGGTGAGGTTTTTTTCTGAATTATCCAACTTTGAGGCTTCAGAAATGTAATATAAATATGCTTCAGGTACTTGAACACTGTCTTTATAGTAATCTGCGAGTGAAAACATAGCAGATGCTTTTTTAGAAACAACTGTATTTTCAATTATTTTTTGCTCAAATTCTTCAATGGTTTTTTGAACAAATTGATTTTGCTTTGTTTTTTCTAAATTTATAAAAGACTGTATATCAAAAGATTGGACATTTTTAGGACCAGAAGGAATTGAAATTGGTTGATCAGTTGTAGTTTTTCCGTAGTAAAATAAAAGGACAACAACTAAAAGTCCTATAGCGGAAATAATTAATTTATTTTTCATTGAAGTGATTCCTGGGCTTTAACTTTTTGCAAAGTTACGCTATTCTTCATCATCTTCTTTGAGTTCAGGCGCTTCTTTGATGTTTGGGGAGGATTTAATTTCCTGAATAAATTCTTTTGCCGGTTTAAATGCCGGAATAAAGTGTTCAGGAATGGCAACCGATACATTTTTCTTTATATTTCTTCCTACTTTAGCAGCTCTTTTCTTGATAATAAAACTCCCAAATCCTCGTATATAAAGGTTTTCACCGCTTGCCAGCGAATTTTTTATTTCACGAATCATTCTTTCAATCGTAACCATTACATCTACTTTTTGAATTCCTGTTTCAGCTGAAATTTTATTTATTAAATCTGCTTTTCTCATATACGTGTAATTTGGAAAGTAAGATACAAAATAATATTAAAAAATAAAAATTAAGTTGATGATTATCAATAGGTTTGTATATTAATTATTGAAAAATGTCACAGAAAACTGCTGAAAAACATATTTTTTTTACTAAAAAACTCTTGGAGTGGAATCAATTGATCAATAAACGCTCCATGCCCTGGAAATTTGAAAAAAATCCCTATAAAATATGGCTTAGTGAAATAATTCTTCAGCAAACCAGGGTGGAGCAGGGAACTGAATATTATAATAATTTTATAAAAAAATATCCCAATATAAAAAAACTGGCATCTGCAAAAGAAGAGGATATCTATAAACTTTGGGAAGGGTTAGGGTATTATACAAGATGTAAAAATCTTATTGCTACAGCAAGATTTATTTCAATAGAAAAAAAAGGTATATTTCCAAACACATACAATGAAATTCTAGCACAAAAAGGCATAGGCCCATATACAGCCGCCGCTATTTCTTCTTTTGCTTTTAATCTTCCTTATGCAGTGGTGGATGGAAATGTAATGAGAGTATTGGCAAGGTTTTTTGGTATAGATACAGCAATTGATTCAACCATAGGGAAAAAAGTATTCAATGAGTTGGCCAATAATCTGTTAGATAAAAAAGAGCCGGCTATCTACAATCAGGCAATCATGGATTTTGGCGCAACCGTTTGTAAACCTCAATTACCTGTATGTCAACAATGTAATCTTGCCGCACATTGTTTTTCCTATAATAATGATATAGTCAATGAATATCCTGTAAAGGAAAAGAAATTATTAAAAAAAGAAAGATGGTTTTATTATTTTATAATCAAACAAAATAATACATTTTGGATCAAAAAGCGAGAAAAGAAAGATATCTGGCAAAACTTACACGAATTCTTCCTGTTGGAATCCAATGTAAAGATTGGAATAAAACAACTGATTAATTCAAATGAAATTCATCAAATTGTCTCCAAAGAGTATAGAATAAAAAAAACTTCGGAAGAATTCGTTCAGCAATTGACCCATCAAACCATTCATGCGACTTTTATTGAATTGGAAACTAAAGCATCTTCCTTACCTGAAGATTATTTTGCTGTGGATGAAACTTCACTTGGGAAATTGGCCTTTCCTAAAATCATCAAAGATTATCTGCAAAAATTTTCCGGTTAGACATATTAAAACGATGGAATTTTGTTTGAATCTTTATTTTGTATCTTTAATTTTGAGACTCAATGTTTAGATTCCCTAACGAAATTTTAAAAGAATCGAAAGTTATTTTATGAAAGGGGTAAACAAAGTAATATTGATGGGAAATATCGGCAAGGATCCTGAAATGCAGTTTTTGGAAGGAAATGTAGCAGTGGCCAAGTTTTCTTTGGCAACAACAGAACAATTCAAAGACAAAACCGGAAAATTGATTTCCCACACAGAATGGCATTCAGTTGTTCTTTGGAGAGGATTGGCTGAATTAGCGCAGAAATATCTGCACAAAGGCAGCATGGTTTATATTGAAGGAAAGTTGAAAACCAGACAATGGGAAGATAAAGAAGGAAATAAAAAATCGATTACTGAGGTTATCGGAGACAACTTGGTAATGCTTGATAAGAAAAATGAAATCGCACAATCTGAAAATGAGCGTATCATTGATACAACAAATCAAAATAATTTTATCGCTGGAGATAATGAAAAACTGCCATTCAGCTGATTATTTTGTTTGTGACCTATTTTTTAACTAAAAACTGAATTTTGGATTATCATTCGGGACTTACATTGTTTACCGCTCACACACCATTTTTTTTGGCAATAACTTCTGCCGGTACAACCGTATTAATCTTTACTATTTGCCTGTTATTCATCATGTCTTTTTTTATTGCAGGGAGTGAAGTGGCTTTCTTTTCTTTGTCTAACAAGGACATCAATATCTTAAAAACGAAGAAATTGCCTTCTTACAGGAGGATTGTAATTCTGCTGGAACAACCTAAAATTCTTTTAGCTTCCATGCTGATTGCCAACAGCTTTGTAAACATTGGAATAATACTAATCTCTAATTTACTGCTGCACGAATGGTTAAGTCATTTTGATCTTCCTTTTTGGATTGATTTTTTAATCAAAGTAATTTCTGTAACGCTTTTAATTGTCATTTTTGCGGAAATACTTCCCAAAGTATGGGCAACACATCACAACATATGGTTTGCTTCCAATTCTTCTCTCATCATTGAAATACTAAACAGCATCTTTTACAGGATCAGTAAAAGATTGGTAATGCTTAGTGATAATATAGAAGAGAAAGTTTCATATTCAAGGTCATCCAAGTTGGATGACAGTAATTTGGATTATGCTATCGATTTGCTGTCTGAGAATGAAGCCACTCCTGAAGAGAAGCAAATTCTCAAAGGCATTCGAAAATTTGGAGGAACTTCTGTAAAACAAATAATGCGCACACGCATGGACGTTAGCGGAATAGAAACTTCTCTCGGTTTTTCAGATCTGATCAGGCTGACGGAGGAATTGCATTATTCGAGATTGCCAGTTTATAAATCAAATTTAGATGAAATTGTAGGAGTGCTTCACACTAAAGATTTGTTGCCTTTTCTGAATGAAAGCAATGATTTCGATTGGCATAGCCTTATCAGGCCTCCTTATTTTATTCATGAACAAAAATTGATTAAAGATCTTTTACAGGAATTCAGAAGCAGAAGAATTCATTTTGCTATCGTAGTGGATGAGTTTGGTGGTACATCCGGCATTGTGACCATGGAAGATATAATAGAAGAAATAACCGGAGAAATTAAGGATGAATTTGATGAAGAAGATAGCGTAAATAAAAAAATTGACGATTTCAATTATATTTTTGAAGGTAAGACCATGATCAATGATTTCTGCAAAATAATTGGCATACCTTCAGATAAATTTGATTCAATCAGAGGAGACAGCGATTCTCTTGCAGGACTTTTATTGGAAATTGCCGGAGAATTTCCATCTTTGAATGAAACTTTTCAGCATGAAGAGTTTACATTTATTCCCCTTCAAATAAACAAAAACAGAATTGACACCATTAAGGTTGTGATTCACCCAAAATCAGACAATCAATAAATGACTAATTACCTGCATAAAAAGACGAATGTGTTAATTTCAATGTCTTTTTTTTTATTTTTAATTCAATGCAACTCCAATTATACTTCCAAAAAAACCGGCTATTTCAAAATACCCTTACCAGAACATAAATACCAGTCTTTTAAAGATTCTTCATTTCCATATTCTTTTGAATTTCCTGTTTATGCAAATATTATTCAGGATAGTTCTTATTTTGACAGTAAACCCGAAAATGACTATTGGATCAACATTGATTTCCACAATCTGAATGCAAGGATATTCCTAAGTTATAAAATCATTGGCGGAAAAGCTGTTTACAAGGTAAAACAGGCAGACGGTAAGTACAAGGATTCCATTGGTATCAATAAATTTGACATGATGGTTAATGATGCATTTAACCTGACCAATAAAAACGATGTAATTGCTTCTTATATAAGTGATAGTCTGATTCATACGGCTAACAATATTTCAGGTGTTTTTTTTAAAGTTGGTGGTAATGCTGCTACTGCAAAGCAATTTTTTCTAAGTGACACATTAAATCATTTTATAAGAGGCGCATTGTATTTCAATGCCAGTCCAAATGCAGACTCCTTGAGGCCTGTACAGGATTTTTTGCAAACAGACATGGACCACATCATCAACACGTTCAAATGGAATAAAACAAACAACCATAAAAAGTAGTTTCTATTTATTTGAAGTATTCAACTAATTTGGGTTTCATTCATCAATCAATTGTAATTTTGCACCATGATAGCTATTGAAAATGTATTATTAAGCGATAAAATAGTCAGCGAGCAATTTGTATGTGATTTGAATAAATGCAAAGGTGCCTGTTGTGTGGATGGCGATGCCGGTGCCCCATTGGAGAAATCCGAATTGAAAAAAATTGATGAAATACTGGAAAACGTTCTCCCTTACTTAAACAATATCAGTAAAAAAGAAATTGAAAAACAGGGAAAATATGTTTACGATCAGGAGTTTGGATGGGTTACTCCAACCATTAACAACCAAATATGTGTATATGGAATTACGGATTCTGACGGTATTGTGAAATGTGGCATTGAGCAGGCATATCTTGATGGGAAAATACAATGGAAAAAACCCATCAGTTGCCATCTTTTTCCAATCATTACCAAGAAAAGCAAAGACGGCATTACTGTATTGGCGAATTATGAACCGAGAGAAGACAGCTGTAAAGCGGCTTGTTCTTTGGGAAAAAAATTAAAAGTACCTGTATACGAATTCCTTAAAGAACCCCTCACACGAAAGTTTGGTAAGAAATTTTATGAAGCGCTTGATGCAACAGCAAAGCATATCAAATCAAAAAAATAACAACAAAAAATTATAATGATAAAATTTTTCTACAGAGGTTTAAAAATAAGCATGCTTATTTTTTTTATTAATTCATGCTCAGTCAATAAAGCCAGCATTGACAATAATCTAAAAACTTATTTTGATAAATATAATGTAGATGGCTGTTTTACAATGCTGAACAATGCGGATGGTGAAATTACCGTGTATAATATGAGTTTGGATACAACTCGCTTTACACCCGCAGCAACTTTTAAAATAATCAGTTCTTTGATTGCATTGCAGACAGGTGTTGTGACAGATGAAAAAATGTTAATTAAAACAACCAATTCGGATTCTAATAATGTCGGCGTTAATATTACCGATGGCTTCAAAATAGATGGAACACCTTTTTTTCATGAAGTTGCAAGAAGGATTGGAAAAAAAACAATGCAAGTCTGGATTGACAGTTTGTCTTATGGCAACAAAAGAATTGATGGGCCCATTGATTCATTTTGGTTCAACAATAAATTAAAAGTATCACCGGATGAACAACTTGGATTGCTTAAACGGCTCTATTTTGATTTACTTCCCTTTAGAAAATCTGTGCAAGAATCTGTCAGAAGATTAATGGTGGAAGAAGACAACAGCGCTTATAAGCTCAGTTACAAAACTGGATTTGCATTGAATGAATCCAAAGAAAAAATTGGTTGGGTCGTTGGATGGGTTGAAGAAAACAGGCATGTTTATTTTTTTACTACACTGATAAAATCTAACAATCCTGATGATGATATAAAAAAAATACGCTTAAATCTAACAAAAGACATATTAAAACACTACGGTTTTTTTGAAGGCAAAAAATAGGATTCTAAAATACTGAATATGCAATTATACTGTGCATCTGCAACTTCTTATAAAAGACTTCCAACAAGGGTTGTCAGAGTAGGGGATATTTTAATAGGCGGAGACAATCCAATCAGGGTTCAGACGATGACTACCACTGATACCATGGATACCCTGGCAACTGTTGAACAGTGTATTAGATGCATTGAAGCCGGTGCGGAATTGGTAAGAATCACCGCGCCTTCTAAAAAAGAGGCTGAAAACCTGCAACTAATTAAAGACGAACTAAGAAAAAGGGGATATGCAACACCGTTAGTAGCGGATATTCATTTTACTCCCAATGCTGCAGAAATAGCAGCAAGGATAGTAGAAAAAGTAAGAGTGAATCCAGGAAATTACGTAGATAAAAAGAAATTTGAACAGATTGAATATTCTGATGAGGAATATGCTGAAGAAATTGAACGTATTCGTGAAAGATTCACTCCTTTGGTGCTGATTTGCAAAGAGCATGGTACGGCTATGAGAATAGGCACAAATCATGGAAGCCTAAGCGACAGGATTATGAGCAGATATGGAGATACTGCTATCGGAATGGTTGAAAGTGCCATGGAATTTCTTCGAATTGCCAGATCAGAAGATTTTCATAACATAGTTCTGAGCATGAAGAGCAGCAATCCGCAGGTGATGGTGCAGGCTTACCGATTGCTCATACATCATATGATGAGTGAATTTGGAGAATGCTATCCGCTGCATCTGGGTGTTACAGAAGCGGGTGACGGTGAAGACGGTCGAATCAAGTCCGCTATTGGAATCGGAACTTTACTGGAAGATGGAATTGGTGATACTGTTCGTGTTTCTTTGACAGAAGATCCTGAATTTGAAATCCCTGTATGTAAGCAGTTGATTGAACGGTACAAAAAATCTGAGAATAATACATTCTTGAATAATGTACCTCCTATTGACAAAATTCCATTTGATTGCTTTAATTATAAAAGAAGAAAAACTATTTCAATTGGAAATATCGGATCGGATCAGGTGCCGGTTGTAATTGCAGATTTTCATAAAAATACAATTCTGAATCAAAGTCATTTAGAATCCATTGGTTATTCATATAACGAGCAAACTGATAAATGGAATATTGGAGATACAGCAGCCGATTATATTTTTTTAAACAAAGAGCCTTCTTTTGAATTGCCTGGAACCTTAAAAGTTATTCTCAGTCATTCATCCTGGACAAAATCTGCCAATAACGAAGTCTGTTTTCCATTGCTGAATGAATCGGAATATATGAATGATTCCTTACAGAAATCACATATACTGAACTTCGTAATGGTTGACTGTTACTCAGAAAAAAGGGATCAAGAATTATTGAATAATTTATTGGGTAAGATTAAGAATGACCCTACTTCTGTGATTTGTCTGAGTTCAACGAATAAAAATGCAGTTCAATCACTTAGAAGAATGTACTGTGAATTAATCAATCAAAATATCAACAATCCGGTTATTCATATTTGCGACAGCAGTTTTTCTTCAAAGGATGAAAGTCTTATTCATTATGCAGTTGAAGCCGGCGCTTTATTGATTGATGGATTGGGAGATGGTGTTTGTTTTGGTTTTCATTATGCAGATACATCAGTTGCAACTCCGAATGATTTTATCAATTCTGTCGCGTTTGGCATATTACAGGCTGCCAGAACGCGTATTTCAAAAACAGAATATATCAGTTGTCCGAGTTGTGGAAGAACATTATTTGATTTACAGGAAACCACTGCCAAAATAAGAGCAGTTACAAGTCACTTAAAAGGGGTGAAAATTGCCGTGATGGGTTGTATCGTAAATGGACCTGGAGAAATGGCTGATGCAGATTTTGGTTATGTTGGAAGCGGCGTTGGAAAAATAACATTGTATAAAGGCAAGGAAGTGGTTAAAAGAAATGTGAACAGCGAAGTGGCTGTGGAAGAGCTGGTTAATTTGTTGAAAGAAAACAATGCCTGGGTGGAAGTTCCTGAAAACAGGTAAATGAACAAAACAGTATTTTTAAAAAATGAACACTGACTTCTTAATAGTAGGCTCCGGAATAGCTGGCTTAACATACGCATTAAAGGTTGCCAATGAATTTCCTGAAAAATCAGTAACCATCATCACCAAAACAACGAGTGACGAAACCAACACAAAATATGCGCAAGGCGGAATTGCAGGCGTAATGAATTTCAATGAAGATAGTTTTTCAAAACACATAAAGGATACATTCGTCGCCGGAGATGGGTTGTGCAATCAACAGATTGTAGAACTAGTTGTAAAGGAAGGTGTTGACAGAATTAAAGAAATCATACAATGGGGAGCTCAATTTGATAAAGATCCATTCGGAGAATTTAAGCTTGGGAAAGAGGGTGGACACAGCGAATCAAGAATTCTACATCACAAAGATGTAACCGGAAAGGAAATGGAAAGAACATTGCTGGAGGCAATAAAAAAATGCAGTAATATCCGACTCGTCAATCATTGCTTTGTTTTGGATTTAATTACACAACATCATACAGGTTATCTTGTTACAAAATCTACACCTGATATCGAATGCTATGGTGTTTATGTTTTGAATCTTCATACCAAAAAAATAGAAAAAGTAATTTCGAAAATCACACTACTTGCAACAGGAGGAAACGGACAAGTTTACAGAACTACTACCAACCCATCTATTGCTACCGGCGATGGGGTAGCAATGGTTTACAGAGCAAAGGGAAGAATTGAAAATATGGAGTTTATTCAATTTCATCCAACGGCTTTATTCGAAACAGATATAATGGGGCATTCATTTTTAATTACAGAAGCTGTAAGAGGGGATGGCGCTATATTGAGAAATCAAGAAGGAATTCCCTTCATGGAAAAATATGACGTACGTAAAGACCTTGCACCAAGAGATATAGTTGCCAGAGCCATTGACAATGAAATGAAAATAAATGGAACGGAATATGTTTTTCTTGATTGCAGGCATATGAATCTGGAAAATTTCAAAGAGCACTTTCCTACTATTTACAATAAATGTATCAGTATTGGAATTGATGTTTCAAAAGACATGATACCTGTTGCGCCTGCAGCTCACTATAGTTGTGGCGGAATTAAAACAGATGAATGGGGAAAGACATCTATCAAAAACCTTTATGCTGCAGGTGAATGCGCTAGTACAGGCCTCCATGGTGCTAACAGGTTGGCAAGCAATTCATTATTGGAAGCGATGGTTTTCTCACACAGAAGTTATATAGATTCTTCAAAAAATATCAATAACATTCAACTGAACAACGATATCCCCGATTGGAACGCAGAAGGTACTAATGCTCCGCAAGAAATGATCTTGATTACACAAAGCGTTAAAGAATTGAAATTGCTGATGAGCGATTATGTTGGAATTGTAAGAAATAAAGAACGTCTTCACAGAGCGATGAAAAGGCTTGATTTATTACACGAAGAAACAGAAATACTATACCATAAAACAGAAGTATCTCCTCAATTATGTGAGTTAAGAAATATGATTACGGTGGCTTACCTGATAGTAAAAAGTGCTGAATTTAGAAAAGAAAGCAGAGGCTTGCATTTTAATACTGATTTTCCCGGAAAAGACTCCATACTTCAAAATACCATCTTATAAGTATCCGATAAACTTTAAAAAGTTCATATTTAGCCTGTAAATTCGCACAATGTATTTTTTAACTTACGGTTTTCTTTATTGTATTTCTTTGCTGCCTTCGTTCATTTTGTATGGATTAAGTGATTTTGCATACTTTATTATTTACTATATCATTGGATACAGAAAACAGGTTGTTTATAATAATTTAAACATAGCTTTTCCCGAAAAGTCAATAACTGAAAAAAAATCAATTGCTAAAAAATTTTACAGAAATCTAACGGATACATTTATTGAGACCATTTCGTTGTTGAGCATGTCTGAAAAATCATTTCTAAAGAGAAACGATTTTGATCTTGAAGAAGTTATTTTGCTAGCCAAAAAAGGTAAGAGCATACAATTTCATTCCGGCCATCAATTCAATTGGGAATATGCCAATTGGGTTATTGCAAAGCATATTCCTATTCCCTTTATTGGAGTATATATGAAGATCAGCAACAAAGCCATTGATAAAATATTCTATAATTTAAGATCAAAGCAAGGAACTGTTTTAGTTGCAACGAATGAGTTTAAGAATAAAATGCATCAGTTGTTAAAACAGCAGTATTCAATAGGGTTAGCGGCAGATCAGAATCCAGGAAACCCTTCCAATGCGTATTGGCTTAATTTTTTTAACAGACC
>CANFOP010000009.1 GCA_947448685.1 Chitinophagaceae bacterium
AGAACAAGATGCTGCTAAGGCCTGGTATAGTATTGACACCAATATCTCTTTTTATGACGAAAATAAAAGAGTGGAAATGACTGCTCTTCCTGCTACAAAATATGAGATAACTACCTTGATAGATTTCAATAGTCCTGTTTTAGGAACCCAACATGCTGGATTGAAATCGATGCATGAGTTTAAAACAGAAATTGCTCCATGCAGAACTTTTTGCTTTTTACACGAACTGGAAATGCTGATTGACAATAATCTTGTGAAAGGTGGAGACATCAATAATGCAATTGTTGTGGTGGATAAACCTGTCAATGATGAAGAAATGTCAAGACTGGCAAAAGCTTTTGGCAGATCAAAAGTGGAAGTAAAAACAGAAGGCTATTTAAATAATTTAGAACTGCGTTTTCCTAATGAACCAGCCCGTCATAAATTATTGGACGTGGTGGGTGATTTGGCTTTGATTGGCTATCCGATAAAAGCGCATATTATTGCAAACAGGCCAGGTCACAGCAGCAATGTTGAATTCGCAAAAAAAATAAAACAATATATCAAGAAGAACAAACACACAAAAGACATACCTCTGTATAACCCTGATCAACCACCGGTTTACAACTTACAACAAATTGAAAAAACACTTCCTCACAGATACCCTTTTTTACTGGTAGATAAGATTATAGAGTTGTCTGATGATTGTATTGTGGGTATTAAAAATGTTACATTCAATGAATTTTTCTTTCAAGGACATTTTCCTGGAAACCCTGTAATGCCGGGTGTGCTGCAAATAGAAGCGTTGGCTCAAACAGGCGGAATTTTATGTATCAATGCTATGCCTGAAGGTAATTATGATACTTATTTCTTAAAAATAGACAATTGTAAATTCAAGCAAAAAGTAATCCCCGGTGACACCATGATTTTGAAGATGGAATTAATCGAACCCATCAGAAGAGGCATTTGTGTGATGAAGGGCAGTGTTTATGTAGGGAATAAACTTTGCACCGAAGGTGAATTTACCGCACAATTGGTAAAAAGAAATTAATTGGCAATTATCTTTTGACATTATTTTATTAAAAAACTGACTTATGATTCATCCACATACCTATATTCATCCAAATGCGAAACTTGCACCCAATGTTAAAATTGACCCTTTCAGCGTCATACATCAAAATGTTGAAATTGGAAGCGGAACATGGATTGGAAGCAATGTGACCATTATGGAAGGGGCCAGAATCGGAGAAAATTGCAGAATATTTCCAGGTGCCGTTATTGCCGGAATTCCTCAGGATTTGAAATATGAAGGTGAAAATACAACCGTTGTAATCGGAAACAATACTACCATTCGAGAGTTTGTAACCATCAATCGTGGCAGTAAAGACAAATGGACCACAAAAGTGGGTGACAATTGTTTAATTATGGCCTACAGCCATATTGCGCATGATTGTATTATTGGCGATCATTGTATCATGAGTAACAACTGCCAGGTGGCAGGGCACGTAGTTGTGGGAGATCATGTTATACTCGCCGGAATGTGTGCGGTTCATCAATTTGTTCAGATTGGACAACATGCATTCGTTGCAGGAGGTTCGCTTGTCAGCAAGGATGTTCCACCTTATATAAAAGCAGGGCGTACTCCTTTAAGTTACGCAGGAGTCAACTCTGTCGGATTAAAACGCAGAGGTTTCTCTCTGGAAAGAATCAATCACATTTTGGATATCTACCGAATCATCTACAATAAAAACCTCAATACATCTCAGGCACTTAACTATATTGAAGAAGAACTGCTCGCTACAGATGAAAGAGATGAAATTGTGACTTTCGTTCGTGAAAGCGGAAGAGGCATCATTAAGCGCTTCAGTAAAGGCAGTATGGATGATGAATAAAAATAAAATTTCCTTTCACTCTTTTTTGTAATCAATCTTTGGAATTTTATGGAGATAAAACTCAGCGGTGTCGGAAAAAGATATAACAGGGAATGGATCTTTCGAAACGTTGATTTTACTTTCATCAGCGGAAATAAATATGCCGTAACAGGATCGAACGGATCAGGAAAATCAACCCTCTTGCAGGTAATTGCTGGATCAATGATGAATAACGAAGGGGTCATCGAGTATTTCAATCTGGAATCAAAAAAAAATATTCCATCCGATGAATTCTATAACAACATTGCAGTTGTGGCCCCTTACCTTGAATTGATCGAAGAAATGACTGCGATAGAGATGATACAATTCCATCGAACATTCAAGCAGTTCTTGAATTCAGATGAAGAGATATTAAAAACCATCTCTCTTTACGAGGCTAGGAATAAACAAATAAGATATTACAGCAGCGGAATGAAACAAAGACTTAAACTGGGTTTGTCTTTTTTCTGCAACACAAAAATATTGTTACTTGATGAACCTTGCACCAACCTTGATGTTTCAGGAATTGAACTGTACCTCAGTTTAATTCAACATCACACCAATCACAAACTGGTGATTGTTTGCAGCAATGACAAAACCGAGTATGATTTTTGTAAGGAAGTAATTGCAATTGATAAATACAAATAACGCTACCGCTTACTCGCAATTAACAAATTAAGGTCGGTGTATTTCAAATCAAATCTTTCACTCAAATAAAAATTGGTAAGGCTACCCTTGAAAAGATAAATACCACTTCTGATATTCATCTTATACCATACAATATTATCAATGCCTCCATCATCTCCTGTTTCCAGTAATAATGGCATCAACACATTGCTGATAGCCTGAGATGCCGTTCTTGCAAATCCGCTGGGTATATTGGGAACACAATAATGTATGACATCATATTTATTAAAAGTCGGCTTTTCATGAGATGTCACCATACTGGTTTCAAAACAACCTCCATGATCTATACTGACATCCACAATCACAGCACCAGGCCTCATATTACTCACCATTTCTTCTGAAACAACCACCGGAGTTCTGCCTGCAGCCCCACTTAATGCACCAATGGCCACATCGCATGTTTTTAATTGTTTACTGAGAATTTTAGGCTCAATAACTGATGTCCACATCCTTACCCCAATATTATTTTGCAATCGCTTTAACCTGTAAATACTGTTGTCAAATACTTTTACACTTGCTCCCATCGCCAACGCTGTTCTTGCTGCATATTCACCAACTATACCCGCACCTATAATAATCACTTTCGTTGGCGGAATACCACTGATACCTCCTACCAATACACCCTTTCCATTGTTTGCATTACTAAGGTATTGTCCGGCAATTAAAACAACAGCGCTGCCAGCTATTTCACTCATACTTCGAACAATAGGATTGTGGCCACTATCGTCTTTAAGATTTTCAAAACTTATGGCAGTCACTTTTTTATCCATCATTTTCTCCAGAATGCTTTTTTTCATGATGGCCATGTGAATAGGAGAAATGATCGTTGTATTTGGCTTGAGTAATTCGCAATCCTCTTCACTGACCGGTGCACTTTTTACAATTATACTGCAGTTAAAAATTTCTTTTCTGTCATACACGATTCTTGCACCTACTTCGCTGAAGTCCTTGTCTGTATAATTGGATCCCTTTCCTGCGTTGGATTCTATCATCACTTCATGACCATTAGCAATTAAAACACCTACCGCTTCAGGAGTAAGCGCGATTCTGTTTTCGTTCAAAGAAGTCTCTTTTGGAATCCCGATTAACAATGATTTGCCCTGGGGTTTAATATCAAGTTTTTCTTCCAGTGTCTCAAATGAAAATGTAGAGGAAATAAAGGGTTTGTTTGATGACATATTAATATAAATAAATTTTAGCGATGAATACAATTTACATAATTATACTCAGTTTTCTTGTGTTTACATCAAGTATGGTTAAATGACATTTGACATGATTTATCGGAAACAAGCCTGCTGCCCTTTCAGGCCATTCCACAAAACAATAACAACCCGAAAACATACAATCCTCCACTCCGGCTGCAATCACTTCCATTTCATCTTTTAATCTGTATAAATCTATATGATAAATTGTATTGTTATCCATTGTCACATATTCATTAATAATTGAGAAAGTAGGACTGCTGAAATTGCTTGCAGCCCCCAATTCCTTGCATACTTGATTAATTAAAGTGGTTTTTCCAACTCCCATTTCACCATAAAAAGCCAGGCAAGTCGCTTCTTTAATATTATTCAACAGCCAATTTGCAGCGATTTTTATATCTTCCAGTGTATAAATCAAATCCATATCATAAAGATAATTTCATAAATAGTAACGAAGATGCTATTTTATTGGAATATTTTTGCAGTATGGAAAAATTTCACTGGAAGGTAGAAGGTATGACTTGCAGTAACTGCGCACTGTCAGTACATAAATTCCTTGAAAAAGCAGGAATGGATGACATTGCTGTCAACCCAATCAGTGGAACTGTTGATTTTTCCGGCAAAGAAAACTACGATTTGAAATCGATTGAAAACGGAATCAACAAACTCGGATATACTGTGTTGCAGGAGGGTGCTGCTGTTGCTGTTTCAAAAAGTTGGTTACATAGCAATAAAAACAGATTTTTAATCACGCTTCCCTTTACCCTATTGCTGATGCTGCATATGTTTCATCGTTGGCTTCCTGTTCATTGGATTATGAATGGCTGGGTTCAACTTGCATTATGTACACCGGTTTTTGTTCTCGGGATGTTTTTTTTCGGTAAAAGTGCGATTCATAGTTTAAAGAGCGGAGCACCGAATATGAATGTGCTTGTTGCGCTGGGTGCATTCATTTCATTTATTTACAGTCTGATTGGTCTGCTTTATTTTAACAACAATAATTATCTTTTTTTTGAAACCACTGCCTCCATCATCACATTGGTATTATTGGGAAATTATTTGGAAGAAGCCACCTTGCAATCAACTCAAAAAGCACTTAAGTCTTTATTGAAATCCCAAAAAGTAATGGCGAACATGATTGCTTTTGATGATAAACATCAAGAACAGATATTTCTAATTGAAAATACACAACTTAGAAATGGAGATCTTATATTGATAAAAACAGGGGAACAAGTGCCAACCGATTGTAAAATTCTTTGGGGCGATTGCACTGTAAATGAATCAATACTGACGGGAGAGAGTTTGCCTTTATTCAAATCGAAAAAAGATTTTTTGATTGGAGGAAGTGTTTTTGAGTCTGGAACAGTAAAGGCACAGGTTACAGCTACCGGAAATGAAACCATACTTTCCGGTATAATCAAAATGGTTCAGGAAGCCCAATCTAAGAAACCACCTTTGCAAAAACTGGCAGATAAGATAAGTGCAATATTTGTACCTATTGTAATTACTGTTTCTTCCTTCACTTTTCTTGTCAATCACTTTTTTTTCCATATCCCTATTGACCAGTCTATCATGCGCTCTATTGCTGTATTGGTTATTTCCTGTCCCTGCGCCATGGGACTTGCCACTCCAGCAGCCATTTCTGTTGGATTGGGAAGAGCGGCCAGAAAAGGGATTTTATTCAGAAACGCCGGAACGCTGGAGTCTTTCAGAAAAATAAAACAGATTGTTTTTGATAAAACAGGTACACTTACTACAGGAAATTTCGAGGTTGAAAAGTATTCTTCCTCCTTACATGAAGAACAATTTAAATCAATTGTTTATTCGCTTGAAAAATACTCCACTCACCCTATCGCTAAGTCCATTGTTAAAACATGGAACAATGCTGTTTTTATTCAATGGAAAAAAGTGGAAGAAATAAAAGGGTTGGGTGTAAAAGCTGAAGACAATGAAGGTAACAGGTATTTACTCGGATCCAAGCAACTGGTCAACAATGAAAAAAATGAAACAACCCATGATATCTATTTACTTAAAAACGAATCAGAAGTTGGATGGATTGATATAATTGATGAATTAAGACCCGAAGCTAAACAGATCATTGAGTGGTTTCACAAAAAAAATATCAATACTGTTTTACTGACAGGAGACACAAAGAGAAAAGCATCCATGATAGCTGATGAACTGGGAATACAAAGCATATATGCCGAACAGTCTCCCTTTTCAAAGATGGAAATAATAACCAATTTAAATTCAAACAAACCAACCGCCATGGTTGGAGATGGCATTAATGATGCTGCGGCATTATCAAAAGCAACAATAGGAATTTCACTAAGTGACGCTTCCCAACTTGCCATACAAAATGCAGATATTGTTTTAATGAATCAAGGACTTACATTTTTACCTTTCTCCCTTGGAATCGGACAGCATACATTCATAACAATCAAACAGAATTTATTTTGGGCTTTTTCTTATAATATCATTGCAATACCCATCGCTGCTTCAGGCTTGCTAACCCCAACATTCTCTGCAATGGCTATGGGTTTCAGTGACATCATGCTTGCAGCCATATCATTAAGGCTATTCATAAAAAAAATCATTTGAATTAATTCTTGAAAAAAAGCATAGATATATTACATGAATACTGGGGTCACAAAACTTTCAGACCTATGCAGGAAAGCATCATCAATGCAGTATTGGAAAAAAATGATGTGCTTGCTTTATTACCCACAGGAGGAGGGAAATCAATCTGCTTTCAGGTTCCTGCAATGATGATGGACAGCATCTGCATAGTCATTAGCCCATTAATTGCACTGATGAAAGACCAGATTGAAAATTTATCAAAAAAGGGTATTCCCGCCTTGGCTATTTATTCCGGTATGTCATTTTTGGAAATCAAGAGAACACTTCAAAATGCGGCTTATGGAAATTACAAGTTTCTTTATATATCTCCTGAAAGACTTGAAACAAAACTATTTCAGGAATTTCTTCCCGCCATCAACCCAAGTTTGATAGCCATTGATGAGGCACATTGCATTTCTCAATGGGGCTATGACTTCAGACCTTCTTATTTAAAAATAGCAGCGCTAAGAGAAGAGATTCCAGAGGTCCCTGTTATTGCCTTAACTGCATCAGCAACTTTAACGGTTCAAAATGATATTTGCGAAAAATTATTGTTCAAAAAACAGCATAAGAAATTTCAGCAATCGTTCTCAAGGCCTAATCTTTCTTACAGTGTTTTTGAACCTGAGTCTAAGCAAAATAAATTAACCGAAATAATAAAACAAGTAGCAGGAAGCTCAATCGTATATTGCAAAAGCAGAAAATTAACCCAACAAATTTCAGACTTACTCATACAACACAATATCCATGCAGATTTTTATCATGCAGGATTGTCTAACATTGACCGTGCCAAAAAACAAGATGACTGGATTAATAATAAAATTCAAACCATTGTATGCACCAATGCATTTGGAATGGGAATTGACAAGCCTGATGTAAGACTGGTAGTGCACTATAACATTCCTGAAACATTGGAGAATTATTATCAGGAAGCCGGACGTGCAGGACGCGACGGCAAAAAATCATATGCTGTACTCCTATATGACAAAAACGAAATCAATGAACTTGATGAATTAAATGAACTGAGATATCCTGGTGCAGAAAAAATCAAAACAATTTACCTAAGCCTGATGAATCATCTTAAAATTCCTGCAGGAATTGGTGAAGGACAAATGCTCAACTTTGACCTTGCAGCCTTTGCTCATTATTTCAAACTGAATACCCTTGAAGCAACATATGGAATTCAGGCTTTGTGTCAGGAAGGGTTAGTTTACTTAACAGATAATGCATTAAGAAATGCAACAGTTACATTTTCAGTAAACAAACAAGTATTGTCTGATTTTGAAAAAACACATCCGGAATTCGAAACATTAATCAATGCCCTGTTGAGAAGCTATGAAGGCATATTTGATTATCCAGTGAACATCCACGAATCATTGCTTGCAAAAAACATTTCTACTCCTATTGAAAAAATAAAAGAACAGTTGTCATTATTACATAACCATCAGATTATTGATTATATAAAACAATCAGAAAAACCTCAGATATTGCTTCTGAAAAACAGAATGTACACTGACGATTTTCGATTTGATTACCGATCACTTGAATTAAGAAAAAAACAACACCTGGAGAGAATAAAGGCAATGATAGGCTATATAAAAAATTCAAACAATTGCAGAAGTGTTATCATCGGAAATTATTTCAATGATAACGAAATCGAAGTCTGTAAGTTTTGCGATAATTGCATCAATTCAAATCAACATGAAACCACAGAAAAAGAATTTTCTTCAATCGCTCAAAAAATATTGAATGATTTGAAAGTGCAGGCATTAAATTCAAAAAAGGTTGAAACAATTTATAAAGATTATCATCCTGCCTCCATTTGGAAAGTGATTCATTTTCTTCAGGCAGAAGAAAAAATTCTTTGTGACAATGATGGATTCTTTTATTTGAATTAATTTACCCTATAAAATAAAAAAGGGACCAAGATATAAATCTAGTCCCGCTTTAAAATCCAATATCCTATGAAAAACCAATGTAAATTTATTCTCCTTCGTTTAATTGACCAATTTTTAAAACCGAATATTTATAAAAGACAATTAATGACCGGGAATTAATCGGCAGCAAATCTATACCTGCCGGATTTAAACAAATAGCCGGCACCCTGATACCACGCAACTGCCTCATCAACAAAATCAATGTTTAAACTTATTTCTGTGGCGTCTCCATTGGATTTGTTTATTTTAAACATTCGGATTTTATTTTTTGGAGAAAGAATGGCAAGTGTGTCCTTTTTCATATACCCCATATCCTGATAAGTACTGATAAATATTCGCTCATTATCTGAAGGTGTTTTTAATATGTCGTACCCCATAAACCGGCTTTTGTATTGAACATTCATTAAGCCAAGAACAGTTGGAGCAAGATCAATCTGGCTGGTTAATTTTGTTACAATGGATGGTTTGATAAACGTTGGAGCATAAATAAAGCAAGGTATGTGATAACGAAAAATTGGCAAGTCTGTTTTACCCGCACTACTGGCACAATGATCTGCAACTATTACAAAAATTGTATTGTTGAACCATGGTTTTTTTTGCGCATCTTTTAAAAATTTATTGATTGCATAATCTGTGTACTTTACAGCACCTTCTCTGCATTTTCTGGAAGAAGGAATATCGATTCTTCCATCTGGATAAGTAAATGGTCGATGATTGCTGACTGTCATGATATGATTAAAAAATAGTTTTCCAGCGTTATGTGCTTTGTCACAACTTTCAATAGCCACATTAAATGCATCTTCATCAGCAACACCCCAAGCAGTTTCATGATGAATTTTATCAGCAGGGATGTTTTTTATATCAATTACGTTATATCCATTGTTCTCAAAGAAATATCCCATGTTATCAAAAAAACTGTTTCCTCCATAAATATAATTGACATCGTACCCGTTTTTTTTGAGCACAGACCCGATGGTAAACATTGATTCATTGTTGGGCCTGCGAACAATTGACTGACCTGGTGTAGGAGGAATTGATAATGATAAAGCTTCAAGGCCCCTAACCGTTCTGGTACCGGAAGCGTAAAAATTATTAAAAAATAAACTATGGGGAATCAATGAATCAAGGTGTGGTGTAATGTGTTGACCATTTCCAAAATAGTCCATAAAGTCTGCACTAAAACTTTCAATACTGATTAACACCACATTACATTTGTTGGCTGGACCATTGGTAACAATATTTCTCTCTATTCCTAAAGAGTCTTTGGTAAATGTAGTGCCAGGTGTATACAATAGCTTTCTAAGAATAGAAATGTTTTTCTGATTACTGTTTACTCTATAAAATTGAGTATAATCGATTTCATTATGCCAAAAAGCAGCACCAAACTCATATATTCCAGCCCCTGCAAGCTCATTGACATACTTGTTATCTGAAATGTTTTTATACCGATTGCTAACAAGGAAATAGGCGCTTAAAGGAATCAATAAAAACAACAAAAAATACCTCGTCCTCTTTTTGAATTTCATGCTGACTTGACTGGATAACAATATGAAAGAATGACTAAACCAAAGTATGACGAACAGTATAAGCAAAACAACTCCAACAATCAATGGTATGTTATAGGATTGTTGGATATTCCCCAATACCTCATTCGTGTATACAAGATAATCTACAGCAATAAAATTATACCTAACGCCAAACTCATCCCAGAAAGCTATCTCAGCACCAATGTTAATCAATAACAAAAACAGTATTACAGACAGAATAAAATATATGGGTACTTTACTCCATTTTTTTCTGTACCAACAATCTCTCATCAGCCAACAATACATTGCCACAGGAATAGAAAAAAAGGAAGCAACAACCAAATCATAAAAAAAACCAATAATAAAAATACCCGGAGTATTTAAAATGTTTAATTGAAGATCCGTCCAGGATTTAATAAACAAAATCAGCCTTGTCAGAAAACTCAGGGCAACAACAAATAAAGAAACAATGACAACAGGACCAAAACGGTGCGTAAAAAATATTTTTTTTAATTTCGACATGCCGGAAGAAAGTGAGGATTTTAAGATATGGTTAAATTGAGTGGAAAGTTACAACCACTAAACGATAAAAAGAATTCGAAATGAAACTTAATAAATTAAAAAATCTATATCGGTCCTTGTTGGTTATAGTATGTTTTATTGTGTTCGGCTCTTCATTTATTGGCAATTCATCTGAAAAATACAGTGTTGTTACATTGGGTAAACTGCTATTCAGCGAAAAAATACTTTCTAAAGATTCTTCCGTATCCTGTGCAAGTTGCCATAAACCTGCATTTGCATTTGCTGATACTGCTGCATTCAGTAAAGGTATTAATAATCATTTTACAGGCAGGAATACGCCTTCTGTTTTGAATATGAAAAACAGACCTTATTATTTCTTTGATGGTCGGGCGGGTTCATTGGCAGAACAGGCACTGATGCCCATTCAAAATCCAGACGAAATGGGTCTTACCATTGAAACCGCCATAGAAAGGCTTAACCAATCTGATTTTTATAAAAATTATTTTACAAGAGTTTTTAAAAGACTACCAGATAAAAAAAATCTCGCAATTGCTTTTGCTGCTTATGAAAAAACATTGGAGACAGTTGACAGCAGATTTGATGACTGGAGTAACAATTTAAATACACTTTCTCCATCAGAAGAAAGAGGCAGAGAAATTTTTATTGGCGAAAAGGCAAAATGTTTTGATTGTCATTTTCAGGAAGACTTTACAAACGATGATTTTAAAAACATTGGTTTGTTTAATGGAACAACGCTCAATGACAGCGGCAGAGCCATAATATCCAAGGCAAAAGCAGATATTGGTAAATTCAAAACACCCGGACTGAGAAACGTAGCTGTTACAGCGCCTTACATGCATAATGGAATGTTCCGCACACTGGAAGAAGTGGTGGACTATTACAATGACACGAAAAAATATGTCCCGAATCCTGTAAATATAGACCCGTCACTTATGAATCCTCTAGGGTTGAATGACCAGGAAAAAAAAGACTTGGTTGCATTTCTAAAAACGCTTACCGACAAAGCTTTTTACAATATTTCGAAATAAATGACCACAATCATCATTTGTTGCTAACCAATTAATATTATTAGCATTCAAATCGCCTAATTTTGAATAATGAAATTTTTAAAAAAATTACGCTTTAACAAAATATTAAACACGATTATAAAAGTTTAAGAATTCATTTTTATAATTTGTATCAAACAAAACCTTTTTTTATGGAAACGACTAAGTCTAAAATTCTGCTTTGTGAAGATGATACCAATCTTGGTATGGTCTTGAAAAATTATCTGGAATTGCATGATTATGAAGTTGTATTGGAAAGAGACGGTCGGCTTGGATTGGCAGCTTTTCAACGTGAAAAGTTTGATATTTGTCTGCTCGACGTTATGATGCCAAACATGGATGGATTTACAGTTGCCGAAGCAATCAGAGACATCAATCCTGATGTTCCTTTATTTTTCTTGAGTGCAAAAACCATGAAAGAAGATGTCATTCAAGGGTATAAGTTGGGGGCTGATGATTATATCACAAAACCATTTGACAGTGATGTATTACTACATAAAATTAAAGCAATACTGAAAAGGAATGAGGAATTGAACAAAGAAGTAATAAACGCTGAATTTGATTTGGGAAAATATCACTTCAATCCGAAATTAAGAGAATTGTCTGTAAATGGTAAGGTTCAGGTGCTTTCTCCAAAAGAAAACGAATTATTAAAAATGTTGGCTGAATATAAAAATGACCTGTTGACCCGTGAAGTAGCATTGAAAAAAATATGGGGAAGTGATACCTATTTCAATGGCAGAAGTATGGATGTATATATTGCTAAACTTCGCAAATATTTAAAAGAAGATGAAAAAATTGAAATCGTCAACATACATGGAAACGGCTTCAGATTAGTAGTTACTGAGTAATACTAATTATCAAATAAATCATGTTGAGTGCCGCCTTTGTGCGGCACTTTTCCTATATGCCTGTATGCTTTTTCTGTTGCTTCCCTTCCTCTTGGGGTTCTCATGATAAACCCTTCCTGAATTAAAAAAGGTTCATACACTTCTTCCAAAGTTCCTGACTCCTCTCCTACAGCTGTTGCAATGGTAGTAATCCCAACAGGCCCTCCTTTGAATTTTTCTATAATTGCGCTCAGTATTCGATTATCCATTTCATCTAATCCATGCTGGTCTACATTCAAGGCTTTGAGTGAATGCTTGGTAATTTCCATATCTATGGTTCCATTTCCAATTACCTGTGCAAAATCTCTTACTCTTCTCAATAAGCCATTGGCAATTCTGGGAGTACCCCTGCTTCGTCTTGCAATCTCTCCGGCTGCATCACTGGTGATTTTTGTTTGAAGTATGTTGGCACTTCTCAATAAAATATTTTTCAGCGTTTCTGCATCATAATATTCTAACCTTGATTTGATACCAAACCTTGAAAGTAAAGGAGCAGTAAGTAACCCACTTCTGGTAGTGGCGCCAATTAAAGTAAAGGGATTTAAAGTCAACTGAACGCTTCTGGCGTTTGGACCACTATCGATCATTATATCAATCTTGTAGTCTTCCATTGCAGCATATAAATACTCTTCCACTACGGTGCTCAATCGATGAATTTCATCAATAAAAAGAACATCATTTGCTTCTAAATTGGTAAGCAGACCCGCCAAATCTCCCGGCTTTTCTATCACTGGACCAGAAGTTTCTTTTATATTAACACCCATTTCATTGGCTACAATTCTGGAAAGTGTTGTTTTTCCTAAACCTGGAGGACCATGAAAAAGGATATGATCTAATGCTTCCCCTCTTAACTTGGAGGCTTTTATAAAAATGGAAATATTTTCAATAATCTGACCTTGGCCGCTGAATTCATTGATATATCCCGGCCTGATATTGTTTTCAAACTCCTTATCCGGCGATTGCGAGAATACCCTATTATTATTAAGTTCTTGATCAGACATGTTGAAATATATTGAGTAAAACTAAGCAATATAACCTTACATAAAAGTAGGTCTTAAAATGTTTTTGAGGAAAATAAATTCAAATACTGATAATGAGATTAAACAACTCCTGAAATATTCTTCGCGCTATGAATGGCAGAAGACATTTCTGCTATCAATTGAGAATCTTTTTCTATGGCGTTTCCTACAACAATTACATCTGCACCGGCTTTACAATTGAGATATGCTTTTTCAGGACTGGTAATTCCACCGCCAATTATTAATGGAATTTGAATACATGAAGACACTCTTTCAATCATTGATTCTGAAATTGGGCTCTTTGCTCCACTTCCTGCATCCATATAAATCAATTTCATTCCCAGCATCTCTCCCGCCATGGCTGTACACATCGCTATCTCATTTTTATCCGATGGCAATGGACTCGCATTGCTAATGTATGATACAGTTGTAGGCGCTCCTCCATCTACCACCATATAACCTGTTGGCATTATTTCCAGACCACTTTTTTTAATAAGAGGAGCAGAAACAACATGTTGACCAATCAACAACTCCGGATTACGACCACTTATCAATGAAAGATATAATAAAGCGTCCGCTGATGCCGTAATTTGAGAGGGGCTTCCGGGGAATAATACCACCGGAATAGAACACTTTCTTTTTATAGAGGTAACACATTCCTCCAAATTATCCGACACCACCAAACTGCCGCCAACAAACAGATAATCGACATTTGCTTCAACAGAGGTTTTAATCAACTGATTCAATGATGCTTCATTAACCTTATCAGGATCAATCAGCACAGCAAAAGATTTCTTTTGCTGAAGTTTTTTCTGAGTCAATGAATGATAAATCATATGTTGCATAAACGCTGCCGACATTTCCTGCAAAAATCAATATTTTTTTGTACATACCGAAATATTAACACAAGGAATAATTACTTTATGTAAAATCGCCGTTTTTATTGATAATTTTGATGAAATGTTGGATATATCAAAAGAAATAAGATTTAAAACTTCCAGGAGCGGAGGAAAAGGAGGACAGCATGTAAACAAAGTGGAAACTGCTGTAGAAGGATATTGGCATGTTCAGTTCTCAACCCTCATTGATAAAGAAGAAAAAGATTTGATTGAATTTAAATTGATTAATAAAATCAATTCAGATGGATTTTTAATGATGAAAAGTCAACAATCCAGAACCCAATTAATGAACAAAGAGGATGTAATCAGAAAAATGAATCTTGCTGTAAACAAAGTACTGATTGTTCCTAAAAAAAGAAAGCCCACAAAACCAACAGCCTCCTCTAAAGAAGAAAGACTCTCATCTAAAAAGATGTCATCTTCTAAAAAACAAGAAAGAAAAAAAGTTCGCATCAATGAATAGAAAAAAAAATATTACCCTACTTTACTTCTTTGTTATTGTACAATTAAGTGTTGGGGTTATTTTCAATTCCAATGCTCAAAATCCTTCGGGGAAATTAAAAATATCACTTATACACACGGTAAATTCTCATCTTTTAAGATTGAATGACAGTGTTTACAGAAATGATTTTAATGAAACCTATAAAATAACTAAGTTGAAATATTATCTTTTCAATTTCAAACTGAATGATATACCCCTATATTCCAAGGAAGGAAAATATCTTTTGGTAAATGCAGAAAAAAATGAAAATGTGATTGAATTTGAAAAAATAAACAATGGATCATATTCATCATTAAGTTTTGAAGTGGGTGTAGATAGTGCAGATAATTGCAGCGGTGCTCAAACTGGAGCACTTGATCCGCTCAATGACATGTTTTGGACATGGAACAGTGGTTATGTTTTTTTTAAACTGGAAGGAACAAGTCCATACTCTACCGGTGATTTAAACAGACTGGAATATCACCTGGGGGGATATAAAGGCGAAGATGCATTAATTACTAAAATTAATTTAACCAATATTGATGAATTGGGCAACCCTGCTTCAATTCCAGTAGCAGGTAAAAAAGAAACCGAAGTAACTATTGCATTGAATCTAGATTGTTTTTGGAAAGATGGTAAGGTTAGCATCAAACAGAATCCGATTTGTGTTTCGCCGGGCAAGAATGCTAAAAAAATAGCTGCCTGCTTTTCTTCATTGTTTTCAATAAAATCAATTATAAACCATTGAAAATAAAATATTTTTTTTCTATTCTTTTATTATGGGGGTTCGCCTGCTTATTTGTTTTTTTTACCGAAAGCAATGTAAACTACACGCCTTTGCAATTTGAGATACCAAAAGGCTGGCCCGCTCCGCCCAATAATATTTTCACCAAAAATAAATTGACCGAAGAAGGATTTCAATTGGGCAAAAAATTATTTTATGACGGAAGACTAAGCAAAGATGGAGAGGTAAGTTGTGCCAGCTGTCACCAACAGTTTGCCGCATTTTCCAATTATGATCATGATTTCAGCCACGGAATAAATAATTCTTTCACAAAAAGAAATGCTCCTGCATTGATGAATCTGGCCTGGATGACATCGTTTCACTGGGATGGAGCCATCAATCATCTTGAAGTACAGCCACTCGCACCAATTACTGCATCGAATGAAATGGGTGAACAACTGGATAGCGTTCTTCTTAAAATAAGAAAAGACTCTTCCTATAAACGTATGTTCAAAGCCGCGTTTGGCGATACCGTCATTTCGAGTCAACGAATGTTGAGAGCATTGACTCAATTTACAGGAAACCTCGTCAGTTCAAACAGCAAATATGATAAAGTGAAACGAGGCGAAGCAAATTTTACAGAATTTGAAAAAAGAGGTTACGAAACATTTAAAATATACTGTGCATCTTGCCATAAGGAACCACTGTTTACAGACAATAGCTTCAGAAACAATGGACAAAAATTAAATCGATTGAATGATATAGGCAGAGCCGCTATCAGCAACAAAAAAGAAGATTCATTAAAATTTAAAGTGCCCAGTTTGCGAAATATAGAACTCAGTTTTCCGTACATGCATGACGGCCATCTTTACTCATTATATCAGGTGATTGACTTTTACAGAAATGATATTGATACCGCTCAAACAAGTCTGGACCCATCATTGAAAAGAAAAATAATTCTTTCTGAAAAAGAAAAAAAAGAACTGATATGGTTTCTAAGCACTCTTACAGACAGCACTTTCATAAAAAACAAACGATATGCTCCTGATGGGAAATAATTGTTTTCGGTTGTAATTGAATAATTGTGTGCTATTTTAAATTATCAAAGTAAATTACAGTTAAATTTTTTCAAATTGAGTGGAATAAAAAAACTGGCAGGACAAACCTTATGGTATGGGCTACCTACGATTGCTTACCGTTTTTTAGGGTATATTATGAACATGGCACTGCCATTCTTCATAGATCTGCCTGAAGACACAGCCGACCTTGTTCAGGTATATGCAATGATACCATTTCTAAATGCTCTATTTGCTTATGGATTAGAAACAGCGTATTTCAGATTTTCTCAAACACACGACAGAACTAAGTTGTATAGTACATTATCGATTTCATTATTTACTTCTACCATTTTTTTTAGTATTCTATTGCTGATATTCAGAGGACCCATTACAGATGTAGCACACCTCAATAAGCATCCGGAATATGTATTGTGGATGATAGGTATTCTGGCCATAGATAATTTAAACACTTTGCCTTTCGCAAAACTTCGTCAGGAAAACAGGCCTAAAATGTACGCATTTGCAAGGGTTGCAGCCATTTTTACAAACATTGGAGTGGTGATATTTTTTTTAGGAATTGTTCCTGGTATTGTAAAAAACAATCCTGATAATTTTCTTGCTCACTTTTATTTTCCTGCATTTGGAATCGGGTATTATTTGGTAGGGAACATAATAGAGAATATCATCACGCTGCTTATATTACATAAAGAGTTACGACAAATAAAATGGAAATTCAGTTTTCCTTTATGGAAAGAGGTTATACAATACAGTGCTCCGCTGATTATTGTTGGATTAGGCGGGATGATCAATGATGTATTAAGCCGATTAATTTATCGTCATGTGGTGCATCTTCCAGAGCAACAGGCCAATCATGAAGCCGGAATTTTTGCCAATATTTTCAGATTGGCATTGCTGACTACGATCATGATACAGGCATTCAGAATGGCTGCAGAGCCTTTTTTCTTTAACCAAAGTAAAAATGACAATGCGAAACATACTTATGCCAGAGTAATGAAGTTTTTTGTTATTGCCTGCTGTTTCATGTTTCTTTTCATTGCCCTTTTTCTGGATGTATTTAAGTGGTTTTTTATAACTTTTGCCAACAAAAACTGGGTGGAGGGATTCGGCGCTATTCCAATACTTGCTTTAGGTAATATTTTTCTTGGAGTTTATTATAATCTTAGCATTTGGTACAAACTGACCAATAAAAACTTTTATGGTGCGATGATTACTATTGCTGGTGCATTGTTGACCATTGTACTGAATATTGTACTGATTCCAAAACTCCACTATTACGGGGCAGCAATAGCCACTTTTTCCTGTTATTTCTTTATGATGATATGCAGTTATAAACTTGGTCAAAAATTTTATCCTGTGCCCTACGCCATAAAAAAATTAATTGCGTACATATCTTTGGTTGTTGTGCTTTACTTCATTCACATAGGCATAACTATGCTGATTAAAAATGCATTATGGTTTTCCATCTCCTCTGGTATGTTGTTGTTGTTGTTATTTACCGTCTTTGTAGGAAAGATGGAGGCAAAGGAGATTTCCGGTTTACCGGTTTTGAGAAAACTGTATAAAAATGCATGATTCCTTTATTTTTAATTTTTTAAAAAATATTGCTTAAATACGTTTTTTATGAAAAAAAATAATTATTTTAGTTTATTATCAAAAATTAAAAAAAAGCTTATGAAAAAAATCTATTTCTTTCTTTTTGCCACAATGGTGTTGATGACATCGGCAACTGTTGTAAATCACAATGCTATACCTTCTAATGCTGCTTCAAACCCAATTGGTATGTTTGCTGCAGATGGGAAAATTTCAAAAAATGAATTAACTACCATCGCCACAAACATCAAGGGTTCAAAACTAACATTCAAGGAAAAACTTGCTATAAAATTATTTGGCAAGAAAATAGGCAACAAATTAACAGGAAGCACAGCAGGTGGAGAAAAATCACAATTGATTGCGCTTATTTTGTGTTTACTTGTTGGTGGTATAGGAATTCATAGATTCTATTTAGGATATACCTGGCAGGGAGTTGTACAAATATTGACCGGAGGTGGATGCGGTGTATGGGCATTGATTGACCTTATTCGCATCATAACTGGCGATCTTAAACCAAAAGATGGTGACTACGATAAAACACTTTAATTATAAATAACTTTTTTAAAAAGCGGTAATAATATTACCGCTTTTTTTATTGCTAACTGACATATGACTAATCGATTCATTCAATCTTCTCAAAAAAAAATAGTGCTGTACAGAACAATATTGATTTTTTGGATATCAATTCCAATAATATTGATTTTACTACCGAATGACTTTTTTGATGAAGGACCTCCCATTTGTTTATTTACCGTTCTTTCGGGAATATCTTGCTATGGATGTGGAATGACAAGGGCAATCATGCACTTGATTCATCTTGATATTGAGACAGCTTATGCATATAACATGTTGTCATTTCTTGCTCTGCCTCTTTTGATGATTTTATGGTTACATAAAATAAGGTCACTTTTAAAAAAAATAAAAAAAGCGTAGAACCCAATAAACTAATTTGTTTGAGAAAACAATCTCATAAATGATTAAAAACTTTATCCAGGCAACTATCGGTGTGGATTTTATTTATTCATTGGGAGTAAAAAACCAAAAGTGCTTCCTACATCAACTGAACTTCTTACGTCTATAATTTGTTGGTGTGCGTCAAGAATATGTTTGCATATGGCTAAGCCCAAGCCACTTCCTCCTTCCTTTCTGCTTCTGGCATGGTCGGTTCTATAAAAGCGTTCAAAAATTCTGTGTTTATGTTCATCCGCAATTCCTATTCCATTATCACTGATTTCAATTAGAACATTTTTCGAATCCATAACGTAAAAGCTTGCTTCTACGATACCATTCATTTTTCCGTATTTGATGGCATTTTCAATCAGATTGATAAATACCTGTTTGATTTTCTCTTTATCTGCATACACTGTCAATGGTTGCTCGCAACCTTTTTTGATAAGGCACGTCATTGATTTTTCAGCCAATTTAAAAGACATTATATTATATACATCCTTTACCAAATCTTGAATGACAAAATATTCATAGTTTAACTTTAAAGTTCCGCTTTCGAGTTTTGAAATTTCATCAAGGTCTTCGGCGAGTTTTACCAATCTTTCTATATTCAATGCAGTATTCTGTAAAAATTTAGTATTTACTTCAGGATTGAACATTGCACCATTTATAAGAGTATCTATATATCCCTGAATTGAAAATATGGGTGTTTTTAATTCATGACTTAGATTTTGAAGAAATTCCTTTCTGTATATCTCGTTCTGTATGAGCGTGTCTACCTGACTTTTTTTCTGTTCAGCCCACTTTTCTGCGTCTATTCTGGCTTCTTCAATACTTTTTTTGGGGAGTATATTTCTAAAGTAAAAATCTTCTCTTTTGCTCAATTTAGTCTGAGAAATCAATTTGTAAATCAGTTTTATTTTTCTATGGATAAATATTTCATAAGAGTAAAAAACCACACAAAAAGACAAAAGAAAAATGGCAAACCAAAAAGCGGCAATGATTTGCCAATGTTTATCAATTAAATATATGAAAGGTGAAATGATACTGGCAATGGTCAATCCAATTAAAAAAGCCAGTCTTCTGGAAGAAATATTTTTTTGAAAGGGCATGAAAATTGCAATTGAATAAAGAATTCTGTTAAAAAATGAATTTATAATTCAAACTTGTATCCAACTCCTTTAATGGTTGTAATACAATCTATATTGAGTTTCTGTCTGATTTTTCTTATGTGAACATCAATGGTTCTGTCTCCAACAATAACGTCTGTACCCCAGATTTTTTGCAAAATATCATTTCTTAAAAAAACTTTTCCTGGCGTTGAAGCCAATAGTGAGAGTAATTCAAATTCTTTTCTTGCTAAAATGATATCAATATTTTTATACTTGACTTTATATTGTTCACGGTCAATAACCAGAGAATCTGTTTGATTATCAGAAGATGAAACAGGGGTTATTCTTCTGAATAATGCGTTTACTTTGCTGATTAAAACTTTCGGTCTGATTGGTTTGGTAAGAAAATCGTCGGCACCAGCCTCAAGGCTATTCACTTCAGTATGATCATCATTGATGGCAGTAAGGAAAATAATCAAAGTATTGTTGAAAGATGCCGATAACCTTAATTCCTCGCATACCTGAAGGCCATTTTTTCCGGGCATCATCATATCCAGAATAATCAGATCGGGCGAAAAAGATTTAGCTTTCTCAATTGCTTCTATTCCATTTTTCACAGTTTTCACTTCATATCCCTCAGCCTCAAGATTAAACTGCAAAATTTGAAGGATATCTGGCTCATCATCAGCAATCAATATTTTTTTAACGCTAGGCATATTGTATCTTATAGGGCAAAAGTAACATTTAATTGATGGTTTTATTTATTTGCCAGATATTAATAAATTGTTAACTGGCTATTGGGTATGTAAACTAAATATATAGGATATTTTATGGTATCATCATTCCAATATCCGTTAAATTGGCTCATCTTTGCGTATAAACTAAATCAAATAAACAAACAAAAAGAGACAAAACAATAAATAATAATGAAACAATTGTGTAAAGTCATATTGCTCGCTTTGATTTCGATATCAACCAAAGCAAATGCAGACACAATCAACATTCCATTGAACCGCCAATTTTTTCATGATAAAATAAACAACGAAAAAAGAAAGTGTGATAAAATGGACGGCAAACAGGACAGTTTAATGACTGTTGGCAAAAATGAAGAAATCAACAAAGCTCTTACTGAAGTATTGTTCAGAGGAATTAATAATATGCAGGAATGGGTGGAGAGCAATGAAAGTTCGAATAATGAAAAAATCCGTCAATTAAGTTATATTGAAGCCACACTGATGAACTTCAGGCTTTCATTTAGTAAAAAGGAAGTGGAAGGATTTGAATTCCCCGAAACAGTAAAAATACTTGACACTTTATTGAGGTCCTCAAATGACTCTTCAGTAATACATTATATAGAAAAGGCCCCCTACGGAATTGCAAAAATAATTGCTGAAGTTTATGCAGACAAAGCAGATTATAAAGATGCTCAAAAAATTGTTTATCTTAAGTATTGTAAACTGCATCCTGAAAATATCATAACCACCATTAGGCCTTTTATTTCAGCCTCGTTTTCAGACAGCCTTATCTATATAGCTTGCAAAAACAACCCTTCAAAACTTTATACCTATGCTCAATCTGTTAATACACCTGAAGGACAGTTGATTCACAATAGCAACATACCACTTGTAAAAACGATTGCAAGACTGAGTCTACTTCCCAATGCGCTGTTGTATTTTCCATTTTTAGACAATCTTCTTTCCGGAAAAAATTCAATTGAACAAATACAGAAATTTGTAGGCAATGATGAAAATACTTACGACAGTGTCGGCTATTTCAAATTGCTGGTAAAAACCGAAATTGATTATCATGCGAGAATGACGTCCGTAATGAAAGACACGCCGATTGCCATGTTCGGAGTCAATGGGCTAAGAGATGTTTTAAAAGATCGCGCGATCAGACATTTTATAAACCCCATCAATCAACTGCATAACGAGAATAATCTTGATGTCAGAATGCGTGCCATTGACTCACTTTCTTCTGAGGAATTATATTACATGATGGTAATGGGTGAAAATGAAATTTACACTTCAAGTTTCAAACACAGCTTCAACAGAATGATGCAAAGAATGGGTGTAAACCCTACAACAGATTCATTGTTAATGGCAATAAGATTTGACTTTTTCAAAAAGTTTATCAAAATGGCTGCCAGTTATAATAAATTGGATACCTTCCTGAGAAGCATGCCCTTGAAATATTCCCGTCAGTTGATGAAGGCTTTCGTTGCCAAATTGGATGAGCCTTCAGGAATTGAAGATGCAACCGATGTGGCTGATTCTTACAGCAGCATCAGCAATCCTTTACTTAAAAAAACAATCCTGCGCTATATTTCAGAGAATGAAAAAAAATGCATATCTGAGAAAAATGAGAATGGCATGTTGGTTTATGGTCTGTTAAAAAATATATTTCTTTCTGAAGACAGTGTCAATAAAATCGACCTTACCGAAATAGCAGGAATTCCTTCGATTTACGAAATTGAAAAAAAATCCTTGACGGACGTAAACGGAAGAATTATTGAGCAAGTGTTTTTTTATGGAGATGAAGACGGAAAGACCTATTTCCCCATTTTTTTGTCTTCGTTTTCTTCAAAAGATTGGAGAATAACTCAAAATACCGAGTGGGTGGAAATAAAATCAATCAAAGGGAATGTATTTGTATACGCAAATAAGCCATTGGATTTTGATGCTAACCTGGATGACAGTGCCCAGTTTCATTTAATGGAATACCTAAGGGCAAGCGATATGATTCCATCCATTGTAGTGCATCGCGGCCATAGTTATTGGTTGCCGGGCACCATCAACAGAATGCCTGAAGATGCAAAAATAGTGCTGATAGGTTCGTGCGGCGGATACAAAAATCTGAATAAAATACTTGAAGGGTCTCCAAACGCCAATATCATTTCCACCAAAGAAATCGGTGCGGGAGATATCAACAAACCAATACTTAATTACATCAATCAGGCTTTGATAAATGACAATAAAATATCCTGGAAAGAAATGTGGAAATCATTGACAAAGTTATTTAATGCTGATTCAAATAAATCTATTGAAGAAACCTGGGAAAATTATATTCCTCCCTACAAAAATCTTGGAGCAATTTTTATTAAGGCTTACAACAGAAAAGTTGAATCAATGCAATAGTTAAAACTTGCTTCTCTTTCATATGGAAAAAAAACCTGCCGGTATAACTTTCAATGCGATACTAATCAGAAAGATTTTTGCTTTAGCATCCCCTTACAAAAAAAAATTCTATGCAGCCATTTTTCTTTCGATTGCTCTCGCAATAATGGCTCCGATAAGGCCTTTGCTGATTCAAATAACTGTCAATAAAGGACTTTCGCAACATATTCATGCCGCTTTTTTAAACGGTCCTGCTGGCTTTATCATTGAAATAACGATTGTACAAATTCTTTTATTGGTGATAGAAACCGCTACAAGGTTTTACTTCACTTATTCAACCGCATCATTGGGTCAAAGTGTGGTGAAAGATTTAAGAAATCTGACTTACTCAAAAATAATACGGTTCCCTTTATCTCAATTTGATTCAACACCTATCGGAACATTGACCACCAGAACTATCAATGACATCGAGTCTGTAAATGATGTGTTTAGTGACGGATTCATTCCCATAATAGCCGATTTGCTTTCCATTCTGTCTGTACTTATTTACATGTTTTATACAGATTGGAAAGTAACACTGATTTGCTTAATTCCTTTTCCTATTCTGATTATAGCCACTTATATATTCAAAGAGTCAGTAAATAAATCTTTTAAGAAAGTGAGAAATGCGATTTCGAATTTAAACGCATTTGTGCAGGAACATCTTACGGGAATTGCGGTAATACAGGCATTTGCGGCTGAAAGCAGAGAAGAAAATAAATTCAGCAAAATAAACAGAGAGCATAGGAACGCCAATATAAAAGCAATATTTGCATATGCTGTTTTTTTTCCGGTGGTAGAACTCGTTTCTGCATTATCGATTGGATTGCTGGTTTGGTGGGCTGCAAGACAAAGTTCATTTTTATCACCTGAAGAATCACTAAATACTGCAGGAACCATTACTTCATTTATTTTATGTCTCAATCTTCTTTTCAGGCCTTTAAGAATGATTGCAGACAAATTTAATGTGTTGCAAATGGGAATGATTGCCAGTGACAGAGTATTTAAAGTATTGGATACCCCGGATGAAATGCAACAACATAATTTGGCAGACTTGAATATTGACAGGTTATCTCCAAGCATAAAAGGAAATATTGAATTTGAAAATGTATGGTTTGCCTATACAACTGATCAGTATGTGTTAAAAAATATTTCATTTAAAGTAGAAGCCGGACATACCATTGCAATTGTTGGAAACACGGGAAGCGGTAAAACAACCATAGCAAGTCTTACAAACAGACTATATAAGGTAAATAAAGGGTCAATTAAAGTTGACAATATAAACATTGATGAAATTGGTATTAATACACTTAGATCTCATATTTCAGTTGTACTACAGGACGTTTTTTTATTTGCAGGCTCGATTTTAGACAATCTTACTCTACGAAACAACAATATTTCCAAAGAGCAGGTTGAACAGGCGACAAAGATGATTGGAATTCATGATTTTATTTTAACGTTACCAGGTGGATATCAATACAATGTGATGGAAAGGGGTGCAACCTTATCAATGGGGCAAAGGCAATTGCTGTCATTTGCAAGAGCAATACTCTATAATCCTTCCATATTGATTTTGGATGAGGCGACTTCTTCCATAGATTCGGGTAGTGAAGCATTGATTCAGCATGCAATAAGCAAAATTATCAATGGCAGAACTTCCATTGTTATTGCCCACAGACTAAGCACTATTAGAAAAGCAGATAATATTATTGTTATGGATAAGGGCGAAATAGTTGAAATGGGCAACCATGAAGACCTTTTTGCTAAAAAGGGGCATTATTTTAACCTTTGTGAGACACAATTTGTTGAAAATATAGCGCTAACCAATTAAAAAACCATATTCCAATTTCATTTTTCAGCCCGACAATCTTATCTTTGCGCCCAAATTAAGTAACGGTATGGTTGCTAGATGCTTCAAATATATATGGACAGTGCTTTTAAGCACCATTTTAATACTGTCATCAACAGGTATTTATGCCCAGGAAAGTATTAAGGGGGTTGAAAATACTCATGATACCAAAGAAGAGAAACTTGATCCGGCCAAAATAATCATGGATCACATCAAAGATGCCCATGAATTCCATTTTTTCACTTTAGAAAATAAAGAGAATCCGCATGAAACGTTTCATGCCACTATACCTTTGCCTGTTATTTTATACTCCCCGTCTAAGGGCCTTACAGTGTTTTCTTCATCTAAATTTGGACACAATGGTGAGGCAGAGTACGAAGATTATAAATTCAATGACAAATCAGATATCATTGCTGTAGATGGTTCCAGTGTGTACGATTTTTCTCTAACCAAGAATGTTGTGCAAATGTTGATTGCTTTATCTTTATTGATCATCTTAATGACAAGTATTGCTAAAAAATATAAGCAGGGTATTGGGGTAAGTTCTGCACCAAAAGGATGGCAAAATGCAATTGAGCCTGTAATTACTTTTGTAAGGGATGACGTTGCAAAGCCTAATTTAGGAAACAAGGGTCAAAAATATCTTCCTTATCTGTTAACTGTCTTCTTTTTTATCCTAATCAACAATATTTTTGGATTGCTTCCGGGCTCAGCCAATGTTACAGGTAACATAGCGTTTACACTTGTGTTGGGAGTTATATCCTTTTTTGTCATTCTTTTCAGCACCAACAAGCACTTTTGGGGACATATATTTTGGTTTCCAGGTGTTCCGGTTCTCGTAAGAATATTTATCATGCTGCCTGTAGAGTTGTTAGGGGTTTTTACTAAGCCGTTTGCATTGATTGTGCGTCTTTTTGCAAACATGGTGGCAGGGCATATCATTATCTTGAGTTTTATTTCTTTGATATTCATTTTCGGATCAATGAATGGTATCGCAGGTTGGAGTTTTTCTCCTTTATCTGTTGCATTTGCCGTATTTATTTATCTGATTGAAATAATGGTGGCTTTTATTCAGGCATTCATATTTACCAACTTAACTGCGGTATTTATTGGACAAGCTGTTGAAGGAAGCCATGATGATCATCATGAAGAGGAAGCTCATCATGATGTGGCAGTTTCGTAATTTATTTTTCACATATAAAAACAAGTATCATGACTTTGATGACTTTGTTAGACGTAGGAATGTCTCATTTGGGTGGAGCAATTGGTGCAGGTCTTTCTGCCATTGGTGCCGGTATTGGTATCGGACAAATTGGTAAAGGTGCTGTTGAATCAATCGCGCGTCAGCCTGAGGCTTCTAATGACATCCGTGCAAATATGATCCTGACTGCTGCATTCGTAGAGGGTGTTGCCCTTTTCGCTGTAATCGCAGGATTATTGGCTGTATTGAAAGCCTAATTGCACAACATTATTACTGCATCCAATGCACAGGGCAAAAGATGCAGTAATCTTTTTTAATTTCAAGGAATAACACTTATCAACTATGGACTTATTATTACCACATGTAGGACTTATTTTTTGGACATTGCTTGCTTTTTTAATTGTATTTTTTATCCTTAAAAAATTTGCATGGAAGCAGATTTTAGAGGGGTTAAATGAACGTGAGTCTACTATTGCGAATTCAATTGCTTCTGCAGAAAAAGTAAAACAGGAGATGACTCAGTTGAAAAGTGATAATGAGGCTCTTTTACAAAGTGCAAGAGAAGAAAGAGCAACTTTGCTTAAAGAAGCAAAAGACATCAAAGATAAAATGATCAATGATGCAAAAGAAGAGGCCAAAAACCAAGCTGCTAAGATAATCGCAGATGCCAATGCATCTATTCATCATCAAAAAATGGCTGCATTAACTGACATCAAAAATCAAGTTGGAAAAATGGTGGTAGAAGTGAGTGAAAAAATTTTAAGAAGAGAGTTGTCTGATAAAGCACAACAAGAGTCTTACATCAATACGTTGACTGAAGAAATCAAATTGAATTAAGCGAATAATATTTCACCGATGACGAATCCAAGATTAGCAGGAAGATACGCAAAGAGTTTACTCGATTTATCTATTGAGAAAAATCAGTTGGAAGTTATTTATCAGGACATCCAATTTCTTTATGCAGTTTGCAAACAAAACCCGGATTTTGTCAGTATGTTGAAGAGTCCAGTAATTGGCTCTGATAAAAAAGAAAAAATAATAGAAGCGGTTGTAGCAGGAAAAGTCAATGAATTAACTGGCGCCTTCCTTAAACTTTTGGTCAATAAAACAAGAGAATATAATTTACCTGAAATTATTACTGCATTCATACAACAATACAATAAATTAAATAACATTCATCAGGTAAAAATCACAACGGCTTATCCAATGAGTGAAACGTTGCAGAATGCGATTGTAAACAAAATCACCTCTACTACATCTGTAAAAAAGATTGTTCTTGAAACAGATGTAAAAGAAGCGTTAATAGGTGGTTTTACGCTCGAGATGGACGGGAATTTAATAGATGCAAGTATTTTGAGAGATTTGAATGACGTTAAGAAGCAATTCAAAAACAACGAATACATTCACTCATTAAAATGATTTTTGATTGATATTCATTAAAAGTTGAAAGCCTCCATTTATTTTGGAGGTTTTTTTATTTGATAACGCTTAATTCTTTCCCAACTTTTATAAAAGCTTCAATCGCTTTTTCCAAATGATATGGTTCATGTGCAGCACTTAATTGAACGCGAATGCGCGCCTGTCCTTTTGCTACAACCGGGAAAAAGAAACCAATCACATAAATTCCTTCATCGAGTAGTTTTGCTGCGAATTGTTGTGCTAATACTGCATCATATAACATGATAGGAACAATTGGGTGGTCGCCTGGCTTGATATCAAACCCGGCTTCTGTCATTTTGTTTCTGAAATATTTTGTATTGTATTCAAGTTTGTCTCTGAGTTCAGTTGTTTCACTCAACATATTTAATACAGCAATGGAAGCTCCTACAATGCTGGGTGCCAATGTATTGCTAAACAAATAAGGCCTGCTTCTTTGGCGGAGCATTTCAATAACTTCTTTTTTTCCGGAAGTAAAACCTCCGCTGGCGCCCCCTAATGCTTTTCCTAAAGTTCCGGTAATGATATCAATTCGCCCCATCACATTTCTGTATTCATGAGTACCTCTGCCAGTTTTCCCAATGAATCCGGATGAATGACATTCATCTATCATTACTGCTGCATTGTATTTATCTGCCAATTCACAAATGGTATCGAGTTGTGCAATGGTTCCATCCATACTGAAAGATCCGTCTGTAACAATAATCCTACTTCTTAAACCCGCTGATTCTTTCAACTTTTCTTCCAGGTCAGCCATATTATTATGTTCATATCTGTAACGCTGAGCTTTGCATAGACGAATCCCGTCAATGATGGATGCATGATTCAATGCATCACTGATAATTGCATCTTCTTCATTAAACAATGGCTCGAACACTCCGCCATTTGCGTCAAATGCGGCAGCATACAAAATGGTGTCTTCGGTCCCAAGAAAATCAGAAATTGATTTTTCAAGTTCTTTGTGTATATCCTGGGTGCCACAAATAAATCTTACGCTACTCATACCGTATCCTCTGTAATCAATATATTTTTTTGCTGCTTCCAAAACTTTTGGATGTGAGGAAAGCCCTAGGTAGTTATTGGCGCAAAAATTTAGAACTCTTTTCCCGTTGACATTGATTTCTGCCCCTTGTTCACTTGCTATTATTCGCTCATTTTTAAATAAACCTGCTGCTGCAATTTCTTCCAATTCAGTTTTTATTCTGGTCGTCAAACTTTGATTCATTTTTTATTATTTTTTTACAAATCTAACAACTCAATGTGATTTTATAATAAGTAGATTTGTATTGTTACAGTATTTTGAATGTATTGGAATATTACAGACAATTATGTGATAAAAAAATAGTTGAGAACCTCATTCATTAAAAAAAACAAGATAAACTCATTTAATATTTAGAATTAAAATAGTCAGTATTCAAAAAAGATACCATACCCGTTGAAAAATTTACCAATAAAATTAAGCAAGTGAAACCGATTATCATTTTATTTTTTTTAATTTCCGTTTCAATAATAATGGGTTTTAATACCCATCAATTTCACAATAAAAATATCATGCATTCTGTTTCAGACACTTCCTATTACATTATAATAGACAAAAGTGATTATGAGCTGAGGGTTTATGATGAGGAAGGTTGGTATGCTACCTATCAGGTTGTATTTGGAAGCAACAATCAGGGTGATAAAATGATGGCAGGAGATAAAAAAACTCCTATAGGGCATTACTCAGTATTACTTAAGAAAATTCATTCCAAATGGGGTCCGGAATTATTATTGGATTATCCCAATAAAGAAGATTCGATTAAGTTTCAGCAAAGAAAAGCTTCACATTTGATTTCTAAAAATGCCAAGATTGGCAATGGAATAGCCATACATGGTACAAGGCCACAGGAAGAATGGACTGTAGATAACAATTATAACTGGACAGATGGCTGCATTTCTTTAAAGTATTCGGAAATGAAAGATTTGTACAGTTACATCAATGTAGGCACTCGAGTCACTATTCAGCCATAAACAGCAAACTGGCATCTCCGTAACTTAAAAACCTGAAATTATTTTCAATAGCATATTGATAACAGGATTTCCAATTTTCACCAATTGCTGCAGCAACCAAAAGCAATAGCGTGGATTGGGGTTGATGAAAATTTGTAATCAGCGCTTTTGCTATTTTAAATTTATAACCAGGTGTGATAAGAAGTTGTGTTTTTGTAAAAACTCTTTCGGCACCATTTCGTTCGAGCCATATTATCAATGCACTCAAGGCTTCTACAGCACTATATTTTTTTTCAATCAAATCATGGTCATATATGTCCCATTGTCCTAAAAATAGTTTTTCGGTGTTAGGGTCAATAATTGTTTTAACACCAAGCCAGTAAAGTGTTTCGATTGTACGTAAGCTGGTAGTACCTACGGCGGCAATCAAGCCATTATGATTAATGATGTTGGCGATTGTTTTCCTGTCGACATCTATCCATTCTGCATGCATTTCATGATTTTTCATGGTAATGGATTTAACAGGCTTGAAAGTGCCCGCGCCTACATGCAATGTTACATATTCCGTCACTATATTTTTTTTACCAAGATCAGATAAAATTTTTTCTGAAAAATGCAAACCTGCTGTTGGTGCTGCTACCGATCCTTCCTGCTTTGCGTAGATAGTTTGATAGCGACTCTGGTCGTTTTTTTCTGCCAACCTTTTAATATATGGTGGAAGTGGTATGTCTCCTGCTGCATCAATCATTTCAGCGAAGGTATAATGCAAAGGGTTCCAGCTGATTTCAACAACAAACCCTTCTGATAAAGGCTGGATGATTTTTGCCCTTAGTATTACCTCATCGTCATTTATTTTGATTTTTTTTTCAAGAAAATCTTCTTTCCATTTTGAAACACCTCCTATAAAACACTTCCATTTCACACTTCCGGTTTTTTTCATGATTACGGCATAATCATTATTTATCTCTGCCGGTTCCAGAAAAAAAACTTCTATTTTGCTTCCTGAAGATTTCTCAAAACGAACACGGGCATTGATGACTTTGCTGTTGTTGAAAACAAGTAATGTATCAGATGGAAGCCAGGTCGAAACATTTTTGAAAATATCTTCTGTAATAGTATTGTCTTTATAAATCAACAATTTGGACTCATCCCTGTTTGTTAATGGATGTAAAGCAATCCGATTGTCAGTCAAATCATATTGGTAATCGTTGATAGAAATCTCTTTGGGTGACTGCATAATTACTATTGTCTGTTCGATTTTATTTCTTCTACAATTAATGGATCCAATAAAGTGCTGGTGTCACCTAAATTGTCGATGTCCCCTTCTGCAATTTTTCTTAGAATCCTTCTCATAATTTTTCCACTTCTTGTTTTTGGAAGTCCGGTTACAAACTGGATTTTATCCGGCTTCGCAATGGCTCCAATGATTTTAGCAACAGTTTGACAAATATCTTGTTTGGTGTGTTCTTCATCTGTATGTATTCCATTGAAAATAACATAGGCATAAATTCCCTGACCTTTTATATCATGGGGGTACCCTACTATTGCGCTTTCCACTACACCTGTATGCATGTTGATAGCATTTTCCAATTCTGCAGTACCTATTCGATGACCACTTACATTCAAAACATCATCTACTCTACCTGTAATCCTGTAATTTCCATCTTCATCTCTAAGACATCCATCACCGGTAAAATATAAGTCAGGGTAAGTGGAAAAATAATTTATTCTGCATCTTTCATGATCACCATAAGTTGTTCGCAACATTCCGGGCCAAGGAAATTGAATACATAAATTTCCTGAAACGCCATTTCCTTTTATCTCTTGTCCTGATTCATCAACCAAAACAGGTTGTATTCCTGGCAGAGGTAAAGTTGCAAACCCCGGCTTTGAATGTGTTACACCTGCTAAATTTGAGATGAGCACTCCGCCCGTCTCTGTTTGCCACCAGGTATCTACAATAGGACATTTCTTCTTACCAATATTTTCATTGTACCAATGCCATGCTTCTTCATTAATGGGCTCTCCAACTGTACCTAATACTTTTAAAGAACTTAAATTTTTTCCGTTAAATGGTTCATTTCCAAAACTCATCAAACTTCTGATTGCGGTTGGCGCTGTGTATAAAATATTAACGGAATGTTTATCTATTATATCCCAGAATCTTCCGGCATCCGGCCAGGTGGGAATTCCTTCAAACATCAGTGTTGTGGCGCCTGCACTCAAAGGTCCGTAAATTATATAACTATGTCCTGTTATCCAACCGATATCCGCAGTACAGAAATGTATTTGTCCTTTTTGATATTGAAACACATTTACAAATGTATAGTTGGCCCATACCATGTAACCGGCACAAGTATGAACCACTCCCTTGGGCTTGCCTGTACTCCCTGAAGTATAAAGAATGAAGAGCATATCTTCTGCATCCATGCTTTCTGCGGGACATTCAGGATTTTGCTGATTTTCAACTTTTTTAATTTCATCTTCCCACCAGCAGTCTCTCTGACTAATCATACTAACGGGAACGCCTGTATGCGTAAGTACAATTACTTTTCTTATTGATGAGCATGTCAATAAAGCCTCATCAATAATAGATTTTAATTGAATGATTTTATTTCCTCTAAAAGCCCCGTCAGCTGTAATAACCATACTGCACTGTGCATCTTGTATTCTATCAGAAATACTTTGGGCGCTAAATCCTCCAAAAACAACGGAATGTATTGCTCCAATTCTGGCACAAGCCAACACAGCAATTGCCAATTCAGGAACCATGGGCATATAAACGCATA
>CANFOP010000010.1 GCA_947448685.1 Chitinophagaceae bacterium
AAGGACGCTTGGAAGCAAACAACGCAAAGAGGCGCTAAAACATACATGGAGCCTGTTACGCTGAATGATCAGAACGGAGAATTGGTGATGTCCGGTATACATACATACGGAGATACAGTGCATCTTTTTATTGAAAGAAAAAATTATTCAGGTGTATTTATGCCTGGGTTTAAAGAATGGAGATCTGATTATAATCCTTCAGAGACAGGGTTATTACATGTGGATCATTGTGTGGGTAATGTAGGCTGGAATCAAATGAATCCCTGGGTTAAGTTTTATGAAGATGTAATGGGATTTAAAAATATCCTGTCATTTGATGACAAGGATATCTCAACAGAATACTCTGCATTGATGAGCAAAGTGATGAGTAACGGTAACGGGTATGTGAAATTTCCAATCAACGAACCTGCAGAAGGTAAGAAAAAAAGTCAGGTGGAGGAATTTCTGGATTTCTACAATGGGGAAGGGGTACAACATGTGGCTATTGCAACCAGTGATATCGTTCATACAGTTAATCAGTTACAGAACAGAGGAATTGATTTTTTAAAGGTTCCGGATAGTTATTACGATACCGTTTTGGAAAGGGTAGGTAAAATTGAAGAAGATCTTGAACCATTGAGAAAACTAGGAATATTGATTGATCGTGATGATGAGGGTTACCTTTTGCAGATATTCAGCAAACCGCTGGAAGACAGGCCTACATTGTTTTTTGAAATCATTCAAAGAAAAGGCGCAAAAAGTTTTGGAAAAGGAAATTTCAAGGCTCTTTTCGAAGCATTGGAAAGAGAGCAGGAAATCAGAGGAAATCTTTAACAACATAAGATTGAAAGTTTGAAAAGATAATTTTGATAAACGGAATGATATGCATGTAAAATCTTTCTATAAAGTTTTTTTAACCGGGATGTTCATTGTTTCATCCTTTTTGACTTTTTCTCAAACATCCTATACAGCAACTTCTAAATCAGTTGGTAAATTTTCTGACATTCTTCCCCGTACTGAAGACACACTTCAAAAACAATTTCAGGCTCAGAAGTTGACATGGCCACCATCATATGTTTATATCAGAAGTTTTAAATTTGACAGGCAGTTGGAATTATGGGTGAAAAATGATAGAAAATCACCGTATAAACTTTTTAAAACGTATAAGGTTTGTATGCAAAGCGGTACAACAGGCCCCAAACGGATGGAAGGTGATTATCAGGTGCCCGAGGGATTTTATTATATCAATGATTTTAATCCTAACAGCAGTTATCATTTGTCTCTTGGGCTCAATTATCCCAATGCGTCTGACAGGATTTTGAGTGATTCAACAAGGCCAGGCAGTGCAATTTATATTCACGGCAATTGTGTTTCTGTTGGCTGCATTGCCATTGGAGATATGCCAATTGAAGAAGTTTTTATTCTTGCATCTGCCGCTAAAAATCAGGGACAAGAGTTTATTCCTGTTCATGTTTTTCCTGCCAGGTACAATGTAAAACCCTCTCTTGATTATTTGAATAATTCCATAAAAGACAATGCATACTTGCAACAATTCAATAAAAACATCAGAGAGGCTTTCGATTATTTTGAGTTAAAGAAAGAATTGCCTGTCATTATGGTCAATAAGCGCGGAGACTATGTGATTGATTGATTCATCTCATAACCAACTGAATTGTTTCAGTTGTCTTTTGTTCAAGTAAAATAATGGCTTCACCAGTAAGTTTGTCCACCACTTCTTTATTGTAATGTCTGATGGTCAGCAATGTCAGATTTTTTTCAACCTCTACATTAAAAATATTTTCTGCAAGAGATGCAAGTTGATTGATTTTTTCAGGATGGTCATCAAAGCAGCATAAAAGAGAGATGGCAGTGTGTTGTGAGAGGTTGGGTTTTATTTTTACTTGGTTGAATGTTTCATGTAGTTGTTGTACAGGTCTGTCTTCAACAAAAGAAAAGTCTTTCGATTTGAATTTGATCAGCACCTGATTGCCTTTATGGACAATGATGGGCGGAAGATTTTTAATTGTATTTTTTGATATGATGGTTCCCTCTAAATCTTTGTTTAAAAAACTTTTTACCAGCAACGGAATATTTTTATTTTGTAAGGGCTTAATCGTTTTTGGATGTATCACTTGAGCGCCATAGTAGGCCATTTCTATGACTTCGGAATAACTTAGCGCATGAATAATGGATGCATCAGGATATTTTTTAGGGTCTGCACTCATTACAGCATCCACATCCTTCCAAATGGTTACTGAATCTGCATCCAATAGGTTTGCAAAAATGGCAGCGGAATAATCACTTCCTTCTCTTCCAAGCGTTGTGCTTTCGTTCTCATCTGTAGATCCAATAAACCCTTGGGTAATGATAATATCATGATGGTTAAAAAGGGGAGAGATGGATTCTTTGATTCGATTTTCGGTAAAATTCCAGTCTATTGAAGCATCACGGAAATTATTATCTGTTCTGATAATATCCCTTACATCCATCCAAGTACAATTTATTTTCTTCTCATTCAAATGATGAAAAAGAATAGAACTGCTCATCAATTCGCCACAGCAAACAATCTGGTCGTAATAGTAATCATAGTTTCTTACAGGGTTGTCATTCAATAACCATTCAATTTCGGTAAAAAACTCATTCAGTTGATTTATCGCATCTTTGAATGAATCTTCAGTCAGCCTTCTTAGAATCTCTGTATGATATTCTTTTAATTTATTGAAATGAGACAAGGCGTTTTCTTTTTCCCTCTTGAAAAACATCTGTACAATCTCTTCCAATGCGTTGGTGGTTTTTCCCAGCGCAGAAATAACAATGAGGATTTTTTCACCTTTATATGATTCAATGATATTACCGGTATTGATGAATCTTTCAGCGCTGTTGATACTCGCGCCGCCGAATTTAAAAATCTTCATTTCTGTTATGTGTTATAAAGTATAAAATTAGTCAATAATGCATAAAAATAACGGATACAATGAAGGCAGAAAAAGGAATAAGCCTTACTTTTGACATGCAAATGTAACTTCGTTCAAAATAATCATAAAAATATTTATGGGAATCAATAGAAAAATTCAAACGCTCGATGAATTTACTATTCAACAGATGAGGGATTTTCCAAACGCTACCGGTGAATTATCCGGACTTCTCAGAGATATTGGATTGGCCGCTAAAAGAGTCCATGTGGAAGTTAATAAGGCCGGCCTGGTTGATATTTTGGGCGATGCGGGAACTATGAATGTTCAAGGGGAAGAAGTCAAAAAACTTGATGTATTTGCCAACAATCAATTTATGGGGGTGCTTCAGCATGGCATCAGTTGTGCCGGGATTGGAAGTGAAGAGTTGGATGATATCGTTGTATTTGATGATGAAATCAGCAACCAATCAAAATATGTTTGTCTCTTTGATCCTTTAGACGGAAGCAGCAATATTGACGTTAATGTATCAATAGGAACGATTTTCAGTGTTTTCAGAAGAGTAAGCGAACTGGGTAAACCTGCTACTAAAGAAGATTTTCTTCAAAAAGGAATCAATCAGGTGGCTGCGGGATATGTTATATATGGCTCGTCTACTATGTTGGTATATGCAACCAGGAGAGGAGTCAATGGTTTTACGCTTGATCAGTCAATCGGAGAGTTTACCCTAAGTCATCCTGATATCAAATGCCCCCACAAAGGAAAAATATATTCCATCAATCACGGCAATTTCTTTCAGTACAATGAACAGGTGCAACGTTATGTGGACAGTTGTCAGAAAAAAAATAAAGATAACGGCGGACCATATACGCAGAGATATATCGGAAGCATGGTGGCTGATGTGCATCGGAACCTTATTAAAGGTGGCATATTCATGTATCCGGGTACAAAAGACAAGCCCAATGGAAAACTTCGCTTGTTATATGAATGTAATCCATTCGCATTTATTGTCGAAGTAGCAGGTGGGTTAGCCACAGATGGTAAACAGAGGATACTGGAAATACAGCCAACCGAAATTCATCAGAGAGTGCCCTTTTTTGTGGGCAGTAAATTGATGATGGAAGAATTTGAAAATACCAAATAGTCATTCATGCGTAATGTAATCATATCAGTTAAAGACCTAGTAAAAACGTATGGCAATTTTCAGGCTGTAAAGTCAATTTCGTTCGATGTTTTTGAAGGTGAAATATTCGGACTGCTCGGTCCGAATGGTGCAGGAAAATCCACTACCCTTGAAATTATTGAAACACTTAGAACCAAAACAGCCGGAATAGTAAACGTAGCAGGTTTTGACCTTGATTCTCATCCCGCTGAGATTAAAAAAATAATTGGGGTTCAACTGCAAACCTCAGGGTTTTATCCAGGATTAAATTTGGTGGAACTGATCAGGATGTTCAGCGGACTTTATAACAGGGAGGTAAATCCTATAGAATTATTAACCAAAGTAAATTTGGTTGATAAAGCAAAAAGCAAAAGCAAAGAACTGAGCGGTGGTCAAAAACAACGTTTTTCGATTGCGACCACACTAATCAATCAACCTAAAATTATTTTTTTAGATGAGCCAACCACGGGTTTGGATCCTCAGGCAAGAAGAAATCTTTGGAACTTGATTAAAGAAATCAGGGATAACGGTACCACGGTAATTATTACCACTCATTATATGGATGAGGCAGAACAACTTTGCGACAGAATCGCTATTATGGATCAGGGCAAAATAATAAAACTGGATTCGCCAGACAAAATGATAGATGAATTGGTTGAAACGGGCTTTGAGAGACCAAAGCAGGTAAAGGCTGCCAATTTAGAGGATGTTTTTATTCATTTAACAGGCAGAGAGATTAGAGAAGAATAAACTTCCGTTTATTTGCATAATATTTTAAATTAAAAAATCATATCGAATGAAGAAACTTACATTTTGTTTGTCAATGTTGCTTATTGCCAGTAGTAGTCTTTTGGCTCAAAATAAAGGCAATAATAAATCATCATCTCCTTCAACATCCATGCCCGCAATAAGTTTGCAAACTCCCATGGATAGTTTTAGTTATGCTGCCGGCATGAATATAGGAGAGAATATGAAAAATCAGGGTATTACTGAACTGAATTCATTTTTTATGTTGAAAGCAATTGACGATGTATTGAAAAATAATCCTAAACTATTAACTCCGGAAAAAGCCAATATGACATTACAACAAAAATTACAGGAATTCGCCAAGAAGAAATCAGCTGCACAAAAAGAAAAAGGAGAAGCCTATTGTGCAGCCAATAAAACCAAAGCAGGAGTTACTACATTGCCTGATGGCCTTCAATACGAAATATTGACGGCAGGAGATCCTACCGGAATAAAACCAACTGCAGCAGATACAGTGGTTGTAGATTATGTTGGTACATTGATTGACGGAACTGAATTTGACAATTCCATAAAAAGAGGACAACCTGCCACATTTCCATTGGGTGGAGTAATCAAGGGCTGGACAGAGGTTTTACAGTTAATGACCAAGGGGGCACATTGGAAAGTAACCATACCAAGTGAATTGGGTTATGGTGAAAGAGGAGCAGGTGGAATGATACCTCCGAATTCAGTATTGGTATTTGAAATAACTTTAAGAGACATTAAGCCTGCAGCAAAACAATAATGGATATTATTCGCTATCCAATTGGTAAATATATCGAGCAGCCATTTTCAGAACAACAGTTGAAAGAATGGCTGCTCGACATTCGTTTTCTACCCAATCATCTTGAACATTCCATCAATAACCTGGATGAATTTCAATTAAATACTTCTTACAGAGAGGGTGGTTGGACCATTCAGCAAATTGTACATCACCTGGCAGACAGTCACATGAATGCATTCATCAGAATCAAACTAGCCTTAACAGAAGATAGTCCGGTCATAAAGCCGTACAATCAAGATTTATGGGCAGAGACTCCGGAAGTCTTTTCTATGCCGGTGAATGTTTCTGTAACATTGTTGCATGCTTTGCATTTACGATGGTATGAATTGTTAAATGGGATCAATGAATCCCAATGGAATAGAATAATCGTGCACCCTGAATACAATAAACAAATGAACATTTGGTATATTCTCGGATTGTATGCCTGGCATTCAAAGCATCATGTTGCACAAATAAATGCACTCAGGGAAACAAAAGGCTGGTAATTGATTTTTTAAAATGGATTGATTTCAGATAAAATAAAAAAACTACCCAACACAATAATAATATCATCAGACAATGCTTGATTTTTAGCATCCCTGATAGCCTCATTCACATCATCGTAACATCTTCCCAATAAATTCTTTTGAAGGGCTGATTCAGCCAAAATCTCTTTCGGTAAAGCACGCGGAATATGTGCATTTGTAAAGTAATATTGCGCATTAGTTGGGAGTAAATCCAGCATTGCATTAATATCTTTGTCATTGACAAATCCCATGATAAAGTGTAATCTCCCTTTTTTATCTATTGATTCAATTTGTTTTAAAACAGCCAATATCCCATCTTTATTATGGGCAACATCATAAATAACTGTAGGATTACTTGAAACAATATCCCATCTGCCTCGAAGTCCTGTTATTTCTTTAACGTTTGCCAACGCCTTTTTTTGATCCGATTTGCTGATTTTAAATCCCAATACATCGAGCATTTTATTGGCTGCCAATGCAGTTTGGATATTTTCCAATTGATAATTTCCCCTGAGATCCAATGCATATGATTCAAATTCGTTGTTCATTTTGTCAAACACATTGCAAACCAAATGAGTACCATTGTTGTCAGCAACACTTGCTTCAAATAAATCCTCCGCATAAACAGGCATAATATTCATTTCTCTGCATTTCTTTTCAAACACATCTTTAGTTTTATTGTTAACGCTTCCAATAATTACCGGAGTATTGGCTTTGATAATACCTGCTTTTTCAAATGCAATTTCTTCAATGGTGTTACCAAGCAAATTTGTGTGGTCTAATCCTATATTGGTAATGATGGACATAATAGGAGAGATGATATTGGTACTATCCAACCTGCCACCAAGTCCTGTTTCAATTACGGCAATGTCAACATGTTCTTGCGAAAAATAAGCAAATGCCATGGCCACCGTAAGTTCAAAAAAAGAAGGGTTTATCTCATTGCAAATATTTTTTGTTTTTTCAGTAAAATCAATAACAAATTGCTCATCAATCATTTTTCCGTTGATTCGAATTCTTTCACCAAAATCCTTGATGTGCGGAGAGGTATAGAGCCCCGTTTTATAGCCAGCCTTCTGCAGCATAGCGGCCAGCATATTACTTGTACTGCCTTTGCCGTTTGTGCCGGCAATATGAATGCTTTTGAAATTTTGATGAGGATTACCTAATGCATTGCATAGTGTAACAGTATTGTCTATGTCTTTTTTGTAAGCAGCATTTCCAATGCGGGAAAACATGGGAAGTTGCGAATAAAGGTATTCTAAAGTTTCAGTGTAATTCATTGCAGTAAAAATAACTACAAAATCAATCAGTCAGTAATCGATTAATTGACATCAAAAACAAATTCTACCGTAACCTGAGATTCATTTTCTGATTTGTCAAACTGTATTTTTTTGAGATAGTTGCTGATTGCATTTGCATAAGCTTGTGTTCTGTCGGTACTACCTTTGTCAAATCCTATAAAACGTCCGTCACCATTGGGTGAAACTTTTATGATGGCATAAATGGTAGCCTTATTTAAATCTCCTTCAAATTTATAATGCTGAACAATTCGTCTGTTTCCTCTGATTACTCTTGGTCCTCCAATTTTTCCTCCGGGGGTGTTGCCATAAGAATCCTTATTTCCTTCAGGTGAGCCATTGTCTCCCTTTCCGTTTGGGTTATTACCCTGATACCTGTAACCATTGTCGTTATTGTCATTTCCGTTTTTTCCTTTGTCTGGTCCGTTGTATGTTATTTTTGCAATTCTGTTTTTATTATTATTGGCATTTTTGTCATTGACTGTTGATTGCTTTTTTGAATTGTTTACAACGGCCGCTTCTTTATCAGAATTGTCATCAGGTATGATGGGGTCTTGTTGTTGCGCTTGTTTTTTTTCGCCACTATTTACGTCGGGCTCTTTGTTGACTGTTGGATTACCTTTGATAAGAGGTTGTTCATTGCCCATGCCTTCCAGATTATTTCCAAGATTAATTTCCATCAAATCCTGAACAATGCTTTCGGATGGAGGTATTGATTTCCATCGAATCATAAAAAATAAAAGCAGTAAAGCGCTGCAAATAATAAGAGTATAGGTAAACGCCTTTTTATTTTTTTCAGTTTCGAATGAATGAGTCATGACGATAAGATTGTTTGATAAAGTTAATTTAATATTATTCTATTGATAATTTTATAGTTGTTAAATTAAAATTAACAAAGTGTAATTAATAATTACTTAATCGAATTGGATAAAATTAAGTAACCAAATACAAATATCTTTGTCATTTATGAAGAAAGCATTCTTTCAATTACATACCGCTGTTTTTCTTGCCGGTTTTACTGCTATTTTAGGTAAATTGATTGTATTGAATGAAGGCTTGTTGGTATGGTACAGGCTGTTCTTTTCAATTGTTTTAATTGGTAGCATTTTGATTATTAAAAAGGAATTGACAAAAATTTCTTTAAATGAGTTTATAAAAATTACAGGTGTTGGTTTGATACTGGCATTTCATTGGGTTGCTTTTTATGCAAGTGTTAAATATGCCAATGCTTCAGTGGCAGTGGTTTGTTTGTCAGCGGCCGGATTTTTTTCTACGATATTGGAACCTTTTATTTTAAGAAGAAGATTTATCTTTGTTGAAATGCTTTTAGGACTATTGTCTTTATTGGGGATATACATCATATTTGATTTTCATCCGCAATTTAAAACGGGTATTATCTTTGGAATGATTTCTTCATTTGGCAGCGCGTTGTTTCCTATTTTCAACAAAGAATTGGTTAAAAAACATTCTCCCAAGATTCTTACTTTTTATGAATTTTCAGGAGGATTGATTTTTCTCACATTATTTTTGCCACTCTATTTCATTAAGTTTACTCCTTCTTATTATTTGCCAACATTGAGTGATATATGTTGGTTGTTTGTTCTTTCTGTCTTTTGTACATTACTGGCATTTGATTTTCAATTAAAAGCATTACAAAAAATATCTGCATTTACAACAAATCTTACGTACAACTTGGAGCCTTTGTATGGGATTTTACTGGCTTTTATTATTTTCAAAGAAAATCAATTGCTCAACATTCACTTTTATATTGGGCTGTGTTTAATCACATTGGCGATAATTTTACAGATGGTAAGGCTGCTAAAACGCAAAAAAATTAAAGATATACAATTGTAAAAGTCACATCAGCAAAACTTGCAAACATAGCGCTTACACCGCAATATTTTTCTTTTGAAAGTTGAACTGCTCTTTCCATTTTAGCCTGATCAGTTTCTTTTATTTTTATTTTATAAATGATCTCAACTTTATTGTAAATTTTTGGATGTTCATCTGTAAGAGTTGCATTGATATCTATAGAAAACTCACTGAATGCTACTTTCATTTTATTCAAGATAGAAACCACATCTATTCCTGTGCATCCGGCCAAAGAGGAAAGCATCAGTTTTTTGGGACTAGGGCCATAGTGTTGTGTAAACTCATCCGTTGAGTCCATCGGCACTTTATATTCGTCAATTTGGGCATTAAATGCCAGTCCACTTTCAAAATTTACACTAACCGAATGCATATTATTATTTATTTTAATTGATATAAGTTAAATGTCAGGTATTTTAAATTGGGTAACTAAAGTAGTATTTTCAGTTAAAAAACAAGGAAAAAACGTATATTGAAAAAGATTTTACATTTATGTATTAAAATTCAAACAATAATCCCTACCTTTGCCGTCCAAAATTAAGGATTATGGCAAGAGTATGTCAGGTTACAGGAAAGAAACCTATCACAGGAAACAAGGTTTCCCATTCTAACATTAAAACCAAGCGTAGATTTTTACCCAATTTGCAGACCAAGCGTTTCTTCTTGGCTGAAGAAGATAAATGGGTGACTATTAAAGTTTCTTCAGAAGCTATCAGAACCATCAATAAAAATGGTTTGTATAGTGTTGTAAAAGAGTTACGCGCAGCAGGTGAAAAAATTTAATAAGCGTTTTTAAAATTACATAAAATGGCAAAGAAAGGTAACAGGGTTCAAGTAGTATTGGAGTGTACCGAGCACAAAACTAGCGGTGTTGCAGGTACCAGTCGTTATATTACTACCAAAAACAAAAAAAATACGCCTGAGCGTATGGAATTAAAAAAGTACAATCCTATTTTGAAAAAAGTAACTGTACACAAAGAAATTAAATAATAATATGGTTCAATCGATTGAAATTCGGTTAAATCTTAAAAATATAAAAAATGGCAAAAGCAGCTAAAACCGCGATAAAGACAAAAGACCAAAAAGCAGCAGCTGAGGCAAAGAATTGGACAAAAGTGATACGCACTTTACGCAGTCCTAAAACCGGAGCGTATACTTTCAAAGAAGCGATGGTTCACAAAGATAAGATAGCTGAGCATTTGGCTGCTAAATAGTCTTTCGCTTGAAAAAATAATTCAAAGCTGTTCTGTTTATCCGGAACGGCTTTCTTTATTTTACGAACAATTGATAATGACTTGTTGGATGTGTTATTTTTGAATTGTAAATTAATGTTATGGGCTTATTTGATAAAATTTTTGGCAAAAAGCAACAACAGGAATCTCTTGACCAGGGCTTACAAAAAACCAAGGAAGGTTTTTTTGAAAAAATTGCCAAAGCGGTTGCCGGTAAAAGCACTATAGATGAAGGTGTGTTGGATGATGTTGAAAATGCATTGGTGAGCGCAGATGTTGGTATTGCAACTACAGTAAAAATAATTGAACAACTTGAAAAAAGAGTAGCCAAAGATAAATACCTGAATGCTGCTGAATTAAACAATCTTATAAAAGACGAAATTCAGCATATTTTAGTTACATCATCTCAAGATAATTCTTATGCCAACTATGAATTGCCATCAGGACATAAGCCTCATATTATTTTAGTTGTAGGGGTGAATGGTGTTGGAAAAACCACCACCATTGGAAAGTTGGCACATAATTTTACACTTGCAGGCAAGTCAGTATTGTTAGGAGCTGCAGACACTTTCAGGGCTGCAGCGGTGGATCAATTGACCATTTGGAGTGAACGAACCAATGTTCCAATCGTAAAAAAAGAAATGGGCAGTGATCCGGCGTCAGTTGCCTATGACACGGTCATCAGCGGCGTGGCTAAAAATGTGGATGTTATTCTGATAGATACAGCAGGACGTTTGCATAATAAAGCACATCTTATGGATGAACTGTCTAAAATAAAAAGAGTTATACAGAAAGTGGTGCCCGATGCCCCTCACGAAGTACTATTGGTACTGGATGGAAGTACCGGCCAAAATGCGCTGGAACAAGCGAAGCGTTTCACAGCAGCAACGGATGTAACGTCTTTAGCTATTACAAAGCTGGATGGTACTGCAAAGGGAGGAGTTGTGTTGGCCATCGCAGACCAATTTAATATTCCCGTAAAGTTTATCGGCGTAGGTGAAAAAGCAACAGATTTACTGGTATTTGATAAAAAGGAATTCGTTGAAAGATTGTTTAGTAATGCCATTTAATCGTTCAATAATTTTAATGTCTTCCAAAAAGAAGAAGCCCCTAAGACTAGGGGCTTCGATTACCAAAACTAACTGCTTATGAGAAATTCTTACGTGTTATTTTTCGATGTTAATTAATTCCGATACAAACATACTATAGCTTTCAACTATGTGTTGTTAAGTTTTAGGTAATAATTCACTAAGGATATGTTAATACTTCTTCGCTGTATTTAAAACAGTTTCGGTGGAAATGCAATGAGAAAAAATTAAAGTCTTTTAAGCAAAAGTCTTGATCAGCAAGATGGCGAAGCCATATATGGCAGTGGTAATAAAAATTCCTTTTGCAGTTTTGTCTTTTTGGTTATTGATGTACAAAGTGAATATTACGGCGTTTGCAAGCAGTGAAATAGTTAATCCTGCTGATAATGTTCTGAATCCTGGCTCTACAAATAAGAATTGAAAAAATTCTTTAAAACTAAAAATTCCGAATTTATACGTTTTAAACAATAATAAACCGAAAATAGGTGCGATAGTTCCTAAAATCAATCCAAGTTTAGTGTTGTCTTTTGTAAGTATCATTTGAATAGCTTGCTTTTTTCAAGTTCATTTTTAAGCGTGTAATTGGTAAGGTCAAATTGAACAGGTACAACACTTACATAATTATTTTTAAGCGCCCAGACATCTGTGTCTTTTGATTTGTCGAAATTTTTGAAAATACCTGTGAGCCAGAAATATTTTTTACCCTGAGGGTCTACGCGTTCATCAAAAGATTCATCATATTTGGCATAGGATTGCTTGCAGATTTTAATCCCTTTAATTTTTTTCATAGGTACTGCAGGTATATTCACATTCAGCAGCAGATGTTTATCAACTTTTTTCATACGAAGAACTTCAGATACAATTGTATGGACAATTTCTTTAGAAGCGTCAAAATCAGCATCAAACCTATAATCCATCAATGAAAAACCAATGCTGGGAATGCCCTCTATAGAAGCTTCCATGGCGGCAGACATTGTTCCGCTGTATATTACATTAATAGAATGATTGGCGCCATGATTGATGCCGCTCAGACAGATATCCGGTTTTCTGTGCAGAATTTTATCTACGGCTAATTTAACGCAATCAACAGGTGTACCGCTTGTTTGCCATGCTTCCACTTCGCCGAATATGTTCAGTTTGTTCATTCGAAGAGGAGAGCCGATTGTGATGGCATGTCCCATTCCGCTTTGAGGTTTGTCCGGTGCTACCACCACTACTTTTCCCAATCCTTTTACGGCCTCTACCAAACTTCGTATACCCTTAGACGTGATGTCATCGTCGTTGGTGATTAAAATGACTGGTTCTTTTTTGGGGTTTGCTGCCATGTTATTTTAATTTAATTAAACCAGCTTATCATAGGTCTGCCTACAACAGCCTTGTTTGGCCAAGGAATCGAAATGACAATAAGCAAGATTGCGACACCAAAAAAAAGCAGCATTTTTTTGTGTTTGGATTCTGGAGATGCTTTTTTTACTTTGCTTCTACCAATATGAACAAGAATCAATGCCACAATCATCATCATGCCATGCTCTACTACAAAGAATCTGTTGTAAGGATCTTTCATCAGTTCGCCCATACCAGACTTAATTTTGACAAACCAGCCATTGGTGAATATTAAAATCAATCCGATCAATAATTGAATGTCGCAGAAAATCATAAAAAACAGGTTGCTGCGATCATCTAAAGAGGAGTAAACTCTTTTGGAAGTTATTCCGGAAACAGCATTTATAACAACCCATATACCACTTAGTAAAACAGCCCATCTGATGATGCTGTGTAAAACGAGAATTACGTTCATGATTTTTTTTTTACAAAAGTAAGCAGTAATGCTTAATTGAAGTATTATTATTCATTATAAATAAGCGCTATCAATGAAGTTATCATGATTTTTAAAAAATATTTTTTGACAAACTAAAAAGTTTAGTATATTTGTGCTAACCAAATTAGTTTAATTATGTCAAAAGCCGGATTAAACCTCAAATACCTTCGCAAATTGCGGGGTTGGACACAAGAAGAATTTGCTAATAAATTAAACATCAAGCGTTCACTTATCGGGGCTTATGAGGAAGAAAGGGCAGACCCGAGGATTGAAGTGTTGGAGACAGTTGCTTCCATGTTTAAGCTTACTTTGGATGAACTGTTGTTAAAAGATTTGTCCGAATCCATTAATACCGGAAGCTACCTTCAAAAAAGAAGAATGCAAAAGATGCTTTCGGCCGACAGGAATGTTATTCATTTTGTTCCGGTAAAAGCGGCTGCAGGATATTTGGCCAGTTATGCAGATGCAGAATTTATAGATGAATTAAACACATTTACACTTCCAATGCTCACTGGAGGAAATTACAGAGCATTTGAAATCATCGGTGACAGTATGCTGCCTACTCCAAGCGGAAGTATCATTGTGGGAGAAAAAACTGAGTCATTAGACGATGTGAAAAACGGACAGGCGTATATTGTGGTTAGCAGGAATGAGGGGATTGTTTATAAGCGCATTCAAAAAAATAGCCGTGCAAAAAATAAAGTCACGCTGGAAAGTGATAATCCTAATTATCAACCTTATCAAATCAATGCAGAAGACATTGTGGAATTATGGCAAGCTCAGGTGGTAATTGGTAAAGTCGCAACTCAGCAACGCTGGGATGTTAATTCATTGGCTAATTTGGTCAATAATTTACAGGACCAGGTAAGTACGCTAAAAAAGAAAATGAATTAACAAGTGTAGTTTTATCCTGATTTTGAATCATCAACACTGAAGTGGTTTTCTAATGAATTTATTTACTGGCGTTTCGATCAGTAATGTAGAGTTTAAATATTGTTCATTAGTTGTGCAAAAAAGAAATGACAATAATTAATAAAAACAAATACATCAGTATAATTTCAAAAATAATTCAGATACATCGCTAACAATTAAAAAAAAAGATCATGATTAAATTACAGGTTATTGGAAATTTGGGAAAAGATTGCAATGTGAAGGAAGTAAACGGAAAGAATGTTATCAACTTCAGTGTTGCTCATTCTGAAAAATTTAAAGACAGTCAGGGTAATCAAAAAGAAAGAACTACATGGGTGGAATGCGCTTATTGGACCGATAGAACTGCCATTTCACAATATCTTACAAAAGGACGAACAGTTTATGCAGAGGGAACTCCAGAGGCAGATCCTTATACCAACAAAGATGGCCAACCGGCTGCTACATTGAGAATGCGCGTTCAAAATGTTCAGTTACTGGGAAATAACAGTTCCTCTGAAACAAATAATAGTCAGCAAATTGTTAATACTGCTACTCCAATAAATAAATCTGAATCAGATACTATTAATACTGCTGTTGAGGAAGACACACCGTTTTAATTGCCGGTACTAAAATGGCAATTTTATATGTTTTGATATTTTTAAATATGAAGCCTGCATTAATCGCGGGCTTTTTTTATAAATTACAGTTTGTTTATTGTTTTAATATCGTTTCAATTTATAGTGTATGAAAAAAAATCAATTTATAATTATATTTCTTTTGATTGCATCTAACACTTTTTCTCAAAAGAATTTTATACAGTATGTAAATCCATTTATTGGCACAGGCGGACATGGTCACACATATCCCGGAGCAACATTGCCCCATGGCATGGTTCAACTGAGTCCGGATACCAGGCTTCAGGGATGGGATGGTTGTAGCGGGTACCATATTTCAGACAGTTTTATCTATGGTTTTTCTCATACGCATTTAAGTGGCACAGGTTGCAGTGATTATGGAGATATTCTATTGATGCCCGGAAATGGTGCAGTTTCTCCTGATAATCAGTATTACAGGTCTTTGTTTTCTCATCAACAAGAGTCTGCTTCTCCCGGTTTTTATAATGTAAAATTGCTGGATGATAATATTGATGTTGAACTTTCTGCTACAACAAGAGTGGGAGTTCATCATTACAAATTCAATAACAGTCATGATAAATTTGTTTTGCTCGATTTAAAACATCGTGATGAAGTGATTGAATCGTCATTGAAAATTGAAGACAACTTCACGGTTTCGGGTATGCGAAGAAGTAAAGCATGGGCAGACAATCAGTATGTTTATTTTGTAATGAAATTTTCTCAGCCAATTAAAGTATCGGGAATATGGCAAAACGATTTTGTTGTAAAAGATTTAAGTGTCAAAGAGGCAACAGGAAAAAATATAAAATCTTTTTTCAGGTTTGAAGACTCAGGTTCTAATGATTTGTATGTAAAAGTTGCTTTGTCACCTGTCAGCATTGACGGAGCTAAAAAAAACCTGCAAACTGAAGCAGGTGAAAAAAACTTTAATCAGATTAAAAAAGAAGCGGAAAGAATATGGAATCAGGAATTGTCTAAAATTGAAGTAGCAGTTTCCGATACTGAAAAAATGAAAATATTTTATACTGCTTTGTATCATACAGCCATCGTTCCCAATATAAATATGGATGTTGATGGGCAATACAGAGGACGCGACAATAAAATCCACAAAGCTGATGGTTTTGATTATTACTCTGTGTTTTCATTGTGGGATACTTATCGGGCTGCACATCCATTGTATTCCATCATTGATAAAAAAAGAGCCCTTGATTACATTAAAACATTTTTGGTACAATATCAACAGGGAGGGAGATTGCCTGTTTGGGAACTTTCCTCTTGCGAAACAGATTGTATGATAGGGTATCATAGTATTCCGGTTATAGTAGATGCTTATTTAAAAGGGATTCGCGGGTTTGATGAAAATCTGGCATTGGAGGCTATGCTGGCCAGTGCAAATGCAAATCGGTTTGGTTTGGAATCTTATAAATCGAACGGAGTGGTCTTGTCTGATGATGAACATGAAAGTGTCAGTAAAACACTTGAATATGCTTATGATGATTATTGTATTGCTCAATTTGCAGATGCAATTGGAAAAAAAGATGTTTACAGACAATTCATCAAAAGAGCGCGTAATTATCTGAATCTCTATGATTCATCCACAGGATGTATGAGGCCCAGAAAAAACGGAGACTGGTTAAGTCCGTTTGACCCAAAAGAAGTCAATAATCATTTTACGGAAGCCAACAGCTGGCAATACTCTTTTTATTTTCCGCAGGATATCAATGGTTATGTTGAAATGATTGGAGGTAGAAAGAAACTAGAGAATAAATTGGACCAGCTGTTTAATGAAAGTTCAGTAACGACCGGACGTAATCAAAGTGATATTACAGGTTTAATTGGACAATATGCTCACGGAAATGAGCCAAGCCATCACATCATTTACTTGTACAACTATACAGAAAACCCTTATAAATCACAGTTTTTTGCCAATAAGGTAATGAATGATTTTTATAAGAATGAACCGGATGGTTTGATTGGGAATGAAGATTGTGGCCAAATGAGTGCCTGGTATGTGTTGAGTGCTCTTGGATTTTATCCTGTAAATCCTTGTGGAAAGAAATATATGATTGGAAGTCCTCAGTTCAATGAAGCAACTATTCATTTGGAAAATGGACATAGTTTTTTTATTAAAGCGGACAATGTTAATCGTAATAATTATTTTATTCAGTCAGCTACGATTCTATTAAATGATAACGCTGTTGAAAAAAACTGGAGGAAACCTTTTATATTGATGAATGACATAGACAGCGGAGTGAAGTTGCATTTTACAATGGGCTCAACACCTTTGAATTATTTTAATGAACCAATAAAAGAGGAGTCACTTTCCAGTAACAAAGATGCTGCTCTTGTGTTGAATCCGGTAATTAGAGGTGGAGGAATATCATTCAAGGATTCAAAAAAAGTGACAATAACATCTCCTCAGAAGAAATCTGTTATATACTATACAGTGGATGGAAATGTCCCAAACAGGAACAGTATAAAATATACAATGCCGATATTAATTGACAGTAGTGTGATGATTAAAGCAATCGCATTTGATAAAAAAGGAAACAAGAGTTTTGTTACATCTGCTCAATTCAAAAAAATGAAAAATGATTGGGATGTAAAACTGAATACTTCTTATGAACAGCAATATGATGCAGGTGGTCCTTTGGGTTTGATAGACGGAGTTTATGGAACAACAAATTGGAGAATGGGAAACTGGCAGGGATTTCAGACAAATAATCTGGATGTTGTTATAGATTTAAAAAGCACTAAAGAAATATCAAAACTAAGTGCAAATTTCTTACAGGATACACGTTCCTGGATTGTAGTGCCTAAGTCTCTTGTTGTTGAATTGTCTGAAGACGGAAAACAGTTTACAGAAGTATATCGAGAGAATAGTTTTTTACCGATTGAAGATATGATACCACAAATCAAAAAAATCACTGCCATATTTAAAAAGCAAAGGGCAAGATATATCAGAGTAAAGGCGGAGCAATACGGAAACCTTCCTTTATGGCATGAAGGTGCCGGTGGTGATTCGCATATTTTTATTGATGAGATAGATGTGGAGTAATTAAAAAAAGCAGATTGTTTTTTTAATTACTGGTCAACAGTTCAAGGGTTTAATACGCTTCGCTGGTTTAACGCTTCGCGTGTTCAACAGTTCAAGGGTTTGATACGCTTCGCTGGTTTAACGCTTCGCTTGTTTAAAGTTCAAATCGCTTCGCTGGTTTAACGCTTCGCGTGTTCAACAGTTCAAGGGTTTGATACGCTTCGCTGGTTTAACGCTTCGCGTGTTCAACAGTTCAAGGGTTTGATACGCTTCGCTGGTTTAACGCTTCGCGTGTTCAACAGTTCAAGGGTTTGATACGCTTCGCTGGTTTAATGTTGATTTTGATGGAGGCTTTCGGTTTAACTTTAAACCTTAAACCTTAAACTGTTGAACTGTTAAACTGTTGAACCCTTAAACTTCCCTAATCCTTCAACTTACTGTTTTTCTTGCTGTATCCAAAATAAAAAATAAAACCAATAGCCAGCCAGCCAAATAATCTTAACCAATTTGTCCAGCCTAAACCATATATCATTGCTGCACAAACAATGATTCCAAGAATCGGAACTACAGGAACTAATGGAGTTTTAAATTGTCTTGGTAACTCAGGATTTGTTTTCCTTAAAATAATTACTGCAGCGCAAACAAGAATAAATGCAAATAAAGTGCCTATGCTGGTCATATCTCCCACAATATCTCCTGGAACAAATGCAGCAAACGCACCTACTAAAATCAGGATAATTAAGTTTGCTTTATAAGGCGTTTTAAATTTTGGATGAAGTGTACTTAAAGATGTTGGAAGTAATCCGTCTTTACTCATAGAATAAAAAACACGGCTTTGACCCAGCAACATCACCAGAATTACTGAGGAGAACCCTGCAAGAATAGCAACTGTAACCAGTTTGCCTAACCAATGATAACCAGGCATGAATTTGTTGATGGCTGCAACCACTGAGGCTTCTCTTCCGTCTGTTCTGAAAAATTCTACAGGAGCCAATCCTGTGAGCACGTGAGCAAATAAAATATATAATACAGTGCAAACAGCTAATGACCCTAATATTCCAATGGGCATAGCCGTTTTTGGATTTTTAGTTTCCTGTGCAGCGGTACTTACAGCATCAAATCCAATGAAAGCAAAAAATACTACACCGGCTGCCCCCAGTATTCCTAATATACCACCATAGTTGTGATTGATGCCTTGGTGATCAGTATAAATAGAAGGTTCTGGAATATAAGGAGTATGGTTTGAACTGTGAATAAATCCCCAGCCTAAAACAATAATTAATATAACGATAGAGACTTTTGTAATTACAATCAATCCATTTACAAATGCTGATTCCTGCGTTCCTTTTATTAATAATAAACTAAGAGCAGTAACAATACCCAATGCAGGTAGATTGATGATGCCATGATGAATTATGCCTGCTGCATCTGCAACAGAATGTTCAAATGGAGAATGGCACCATTCGTAGGCTATAGGTTTGCAATGAAGGACCTCTACTAATAAGTTATTTAAATATTCACTCCAGGCTATACCAACAGTGGCTGCACCTACTGCATATTCAAGAATCAAATCCCAGCCAATAATCCAGGCCAGTAATTCTCCCATCGTCGCATAAGTGTACGTATAGGCGCTACCGGATATAGGAATGGAAGAGGATAGTTCCGCATAACATAAGCCTGCTAATGCGCATCCAATTGCTGCAATAATAAAACCAATTGTTACGGAAGGTCCGGCATTTTGAGCAGCAGCAGCAGCAGTTCTAACAAATAGTCCAGCACCAATGATGGCACCTATGCCAAGTGCAACAAGTGAACCGGCACTTAGAGTTCTTTTCATTCCTTTTTCTCCATCCGACGCTTCGCTTAAAAGAACGTTAATAGGCTTTTTAGTAAATAATCCCATAGCTAGTATTGAGTTTTAATTTAATTATACCGAAAAATAAGCAATTATTAATTATTTGAGCAAAAGTTTTATCAACGAATGGTGATAAATCAGCATTTAAATTCTTGAAATAGTGATTCAGTTTTAAATATTATATTGCAATATTAAAAGCAAGTTATGCAAAGCCAAACTTCTACCACAATAAAATCAAACAGATTAACTACCTACATTGTCATTGCAATGATGGCAGGAATTCTTGCAGGATATCTTATCAATACAAATGCTTCACCTGAATTTATCAAAGACTTTTCACCTAAAATAAAATTACTCGCCACGATTTTTTTGCGAATGGTTCAAATGATTATTGCGCCACTCGTTTTTTCTACGCTTGTGGTGGGAATAGCCAAATTAGGTGATTTAAAAACAGTTGGCAGAGTTGGTGGAAAAGCTATGATTTGGTTTATTTCTGCGTCTTTGATAAGTCTTACCCTGGGATTGTTGTTGGTAACTATTACAAAGCCTGGAGTAGGGGTGAATATTTCAAATGCTGATGTTGAGGGCGCAAAGGATTTGATTGGCAAAACAAAAGAGTTTTCATTGGATAAATTTGTAGAGCATGTGTTTCCCAGAAGTTTGATGGAAGCGATGTCCAACAATGAAATTCTTCAGTTGGTTATTTTTTCCATATTCTTTGGAGTAGCCCTCACTACCATTGGTAAAAAAGGGGAAAGTATTATCAATGCACTTGATGCTTTAACCCATGTGGTGCTTAAGATGGTTTCTTATGTTATGAAACTTGCTCCCATTGGTGTTTTCGGTGCTATGACAGGTGTAATAGCCTTGAAAGGGCTGGGAATATTGAAAACCTATGCGTATTATATCAGTTCATTTTACATGGGATTGATAGTATTATGGTTGTTGCTTTTATTGGTTGGATATGCCATTTTAAAAAAACGATTATTTGTGTTGATCAAAAGATTGTCCAATCCTATGACCATTGCATTTAATACGGCTAGCAGTGAAGCTGTATTTCCAAAATTGGTAGAAGAAATGGAACGTTTTGGGTGCAATAATAAAATTGTATCTTTCACTTTACCATTAGGTTATTCATTTAATTTGGATGGCAGTATGATGTATATGACATTTGCCAGCATGTTTATTGCTCAGGCATATAACATTACATCTATCACTGATCACATAGGAACTCAAATTGCAATGTTATTGGTGTTTATGCTGACAAGCAAAGGTATTGCAGGTGTACCTAGGGCTTCATTGGTGGTGGTACTTGCTACAGGTGGTATGTTTGGCATTCCACCAGAAGGAATTGGGTTGGTGTTAGCCATCGATACATTCTGCGACATGGGAAGAAGTATGACTAATGTGTTAGGGAATGCGTTGGCTACAGTTGCTGTTAGCAAATGGGAGGGAGCACTTGAATCTTGATTATTAAAAAACTTGCAACTTATGAGTTGCGTTCTAAATTTATATTAAACAAAATATCATGCACCATATAATTTTACTTGATTTCCAATGGGTTCATTTAATACAACCTCAATGGTATATTGAAAATGGAGGACTTTGGTTTATATTATTTGTTGTTTTTGCAGAAACTGGCTTGTTTGCAGGTTTTTTTCTTCCCGGAGATTCATTGCTATTTGTTGCAGGTATATACAGCAATGATTTGATTGATGCTGCATTGGGGATTTCATTAAAAAGTTCTGTACTTGATTTGCTTGTTTTGGGTTTATTTATTTCTATTGCTGGAATTATCGGGAACTCTGTTGGTTATTGGTTTGGGAAAAAAAGTGGCCCCTTTTTGTTCGAACGAAAAGATACTTTCTTTTTCAAAAAAAAATATTTGTATCAAGCAAAAGATTTTTATGAAAAGCATGGAGGTGGTGCTATTGTGATGGCAAGGTTTCTTCCCATTGTAAGAACATTCGCACCTATCGTCGCAGGCATTGTTGCTATGGACAGAAAAAAGTTTGCTTTTTATAATGTCATAGGATGTTTTGCTTGGGTATTTACCATGATTATTGCAGGTCACTATTTGCAGCGAATTATTTTAGATTCTTTTAATTTTGATTTAAAAAAGCACCTTGAAGTAATTGTGATTGGAATTGTATTGGTCACAACATTGCCAGTTATTGTAAAAATGTTATCTGGGAAAAAGAAAAACGAATCTGCAGAATAAACTTTGTATGTCTTCACGTCAAAAATCAATTTTTAGTATTGCTGTTATTGTTGCAGCCTTGGGCTATTTTGTAGATATCTATGATTTGCTTCTTTTCAGTATTATCAGAATGCCGAGTTTAGAATCACTTGGACTAAACAGCGATTTGGTAAAGTTGGAAGGAGAGGAGATTTTGATGTGGCAAATGGCCGGTTTGCTGATTGGTGGAATCATTTGGGGTGTAATGGGAGACAAGAAAGGAAGATTAAGTGTATTGTTCGGTTCTATTTTGCTGTACTCTTTAGCAAATATTGCAAATGGATTTATTCAAACTGTGGATCAGTATAAATGGATCAGATTTATCGCAGGGCTTGGATTGGCAGGAGAATTAGGGGCAGGTATAACATTGGTATCTGAACTTGTGGCTAAAGAAAGAAGAGGAATTGCCACTTCAATGGTTGCAGGAATAGGGCTTACAGGCGCAATCGCAGCTTTTATTGTAAAACAGAATTTTGACTGGCGTGTTTGTTATTTTATAGGTGGAGGAATGGGGTTGATTTTATTGGCATTACGAGTTTCTGTTTTTGAATCAGGCATGTATCAGGAAATCAAAGAATCGAAAGTTCATAAAGGCAAATTTTTGATGTTGTTCAATAACAAAGACAGACTCAAAAGATATTTTTTGAATATTTTAATTGGACTTCCAACATGGCTTGTAATTGGATTACTGATTACATTCTCAAATGAATTTGGTAAACAAATGGGCATCAAAGAAAAAATTGATCCCGGAAAGTCAATCATGTTTGCTTACGTTTTGATTTCACTGGGTGATATTTTGATAGGATTTATCAGTCAATGGTTGAAAAGCAGAAAATTCGCGTTATACATTTTTTATACAATTACTGTTTTGTTTATTGTATTGTTTTTTACCGCTCAGTGGAATGGAAGTGCAACAGGAATGTATCTGATATGTGCAGGTTTGGGATTAGGTACAGGTTTTTGGGCAATATTTGTAACGATGGCTGCAGAACAATTCGGGACAAACCTGAGAGCAACTGCAACTACTACTATTCCCAATATGGTGAGGGGAATGCTTGCAGTGGTGATTTTGCCATTATTCAAATTACTTAGGAATTATACAAACTATTATAATGCCGGTTGGATAACGGCTTTGATTATAATGCTTGTATCAATTTTCGCAGTCATTAAAATAAAAGAGACATTCGGCAAAGATCTTAATTTTATTGAGGAGTAATAAACAGCAAAAACTCTCAAATTGAATTGATGGCTTTGATGATGGTCTCCACTTTTATTCGGTTCATACAAGCATAAGGCTCTTTTTTATTTCCACATGGCTTATTGCCAAATACACTGCATGGTCTGCATGCCGGAGATTCTTCTGCTGATATCCAGCTTGATGAAATTGTTCCAATCCCAGTGAAACCAAAAAATGGATGTGTTGCCCCCCAGATACTGATAACGGGTACTCCCTGAATAGCTGCCAAATGCATATTCGCACTGTCCATACTGATAACTGCATTCATATAGGACATCAAGGCGACTTGTTGAATAAGAGTTAAATGAATGGTGGAGTAGGTATTTGGGATAGATGATTCCCATACATCAAATTGTGCGGCATTTTCTTTGCCCCCCATTAGAAAAACAGTATAATTAACTGATAAGGATGTAATGAGTGCTTCTGATTTATCGAGGGGAAGTGATTTGGTGGCGTGTTTTGCAAAAGGAGCAAATGCAATAAAGGGCTTAGGAAATTTTTCTGTATAAGTATTGACAACGTTCTTGTCTGTCTCAGAAACAGTAATTGAAGGGAAATTGAAATCAGTTGATTTTACATTTACGCCTGCATTTTTAAATACAGTTAAGTATCTTTCTGTTGTATGTGGAAGTTGATACAAGTTTTTTGTTTGTATCATTTTTCGTTTAACACTTCTTTCTTTGTTTATTTTATAAACAGGTATGCCGGATATTCTGAAAAAGATGTCGAGTATATTTGATCTTAATACATTGTGTAGGTCAACTATTGCATCAAATTTTCCATTTTTAGATAAGTCGCTGTGGAGTTTTTTTAATCCGCTAATGCCGTTGTATTTTTTTTTCAAATCCGCACCAAAAGCAGTCAGTCGTTCAATATTTTCAAATAAGCATGCAACGTTATTCCCAGTAAGAAAAGTGATTTCGAGCGTAGGGTTTTCTTTTAAAATCAATTTCAAAACAGGCAAAGTCATGGCAACATCCCCCATGGCTGAAAAACGTATCACCAAAATTCTATTCATTGATATGATTTGTATTTAGGTTGTGAAATACGATGTACAAACTTTGGTGGCAGAATAGGGTATTTTATTATTGGTAAGATTTTTCTTCGGTCAGTCTTGAACCTGTGATATTGTTGATTTCTTTTTTAACAGCAGCTCTTTCGTCATTTGTCATGTAAACACTTCTAACTGTTTCAATGAATGCATCTCCAAAATCCTTGTTTTTTTCAAATGATCTGCAATCATCTTCAATGTCCCAAAGTTTTGCATTGATGTCATATAATTTTTTATACAAAGGATCATTTTTATCCATGATGTCATATACCGCTTTATTCAGTATTTCCCATTCTGTCTCTAGATTTTTTCTTTTAATCGGGTCTTCAATTCTCGACAATTTTATTTCAATAATGGTTAGTTTATCTACAATTTCTCCGTTTGAAACTTCAATCAGCATAGTTACTAGTTTAAGAATAAAGGTAAAAAAAATGCCTTATATATAATTAAAAATCCGGTAAAACAAAGGGAATATTTTATATGTTATGAGGCTTTATTTTTTAACGATAAAAACCGGAATGCTCAATGCATGTCTTAATTTGTTGATACTGGTGCCATAAATAAAATCCTTTAACCCCTTGTGTCCATGTGCTCCAATTACTAGCATATCCGCTTTTTCTTCTTTAATAATTCTTATGATTTCATTATTGGTTTCTTTGAATCCAAGAATTCCTTTTGCTTCATAGCCTTTTGATTTTATTTTTTCTACAAGCATATCAAGTCTTTCCTGATCTTTTTTTGTTTCGTAGTCATCCGCTTCGTTGCCGTGAAGTTTTGAAGTGGCTGTCTCTACAACGTGAATAAGAATGAATTCTTTTTTTATTCCTGCCTGTCCAATAGCATTTGAAATGAGTGTAAAGTCGTTATCACTGAAATCGAGCGCTATCGCTATTTTTTGGTAAACGGGTATATTGATTTCTTCATTTTCGTTGACAATTGGATGCATTTCAATAGAGGCGTTCAATTGTTTTTTAGTAAGCATTGGGAAAAATGTGACATACAATAATAATGAAATAAAAATCAATACTGCCATGATGATTGTAATATTGATGGCCACATATTGAGTTGTGCTCCAATATTTATGTATTTCATCAAATATCATTTTTAGATTCAGCAATATCAGGATGAAGGCAAATAGCCATGACAATAATCTTGTTTTACTAGAGATAACAAATTCCCGCATTGTTTTATTATCACTTACAAAATGAATCAAAGGAATCATAGCAAATCCTAATTGAATGCTTAGTATCACTTGACTGAAAATTAATAGACTGTCAATTTTTTCTTCACCGGATATTACAATGAATATGATTGCTGGTACAATCGCTGCTAATCTGGTAATCAATCTGCGCATCAATGGGTTGATACGAATTTGAAGATAGCCTTCCATTACGATTTGTCCTGATAAAGTACCTGTAATGGTAGAACTCTGCCCTGAGGCTATCAATGCAACAGCAAAAAGGGTAGATGCAATTTTATTTCCCAATAACGGAGATAAAAGAGAATGGGCCTGTCTGATTTCTCCAACATCTGTTCTGCCTGTTTTATAAAAAACGGTTGCTGCCAAAATAAGTATGGCGGCATTAATGAAGAATGCCAGATTCAATGCTACGGTACTGTCAATAATGCTCATTTTAATCGCATGTCTGATTCCTTTTGTTGTTCTGGAGATTTTTCTGGTTTGTATTAATGCGGAATGCAAATACAGGTTATGAGGCATCACTGTTGCACCAATCATTCCAATGGCAAGATACAAAGCAGTTTCCTTAGGAAGTTTTCCCATTATCCCCTCATTTTTATACAATAGATCAGCATTAGGCAACGAAGGAATAAAGCCTTTTAGAATCTCATGAATAGAAGGGTTGGCTATGAATATATTTATAAGAAAAGAAACGCCGATTATACCAATTAAAATAATGATAAACGCTTCAATCTTTCTGATACCAAGTCTTTGCAGATATAGTAATAAAAAAGTATCGAGTACGGTAATGCCAACACCAATAAACAATGGAAGGCCAAATAACAATTGAATGCCAATGGCCATTCCCAGTACTTCCGCCAGATCTGTAGCTGCAATGGCAATTTCAGCAAGCAGCCATAATATGAAATTAATTGTTTTCGGATATGCCTCCCTGTTGGCTTGAGCCAGGTCTCTTCCTCTCACAATGCCTAATCTGGCGCTCAAACTTTGCAATAAAATGGCCATCATATTACTTGCCAGTAAAACCCACATCAAAGAAAAGCCATACTTGCTTCCTCCTGCTATGTCAGTTGCCCAGTTACCGGGATCCATGTAACCCACACTGACCAGATAAGCTGGGCCAATGAATGAAAAAATTCTCCTCCATCCCTTTTGTCCGGAGGTTGTATCTATACTTTCATGTATATTTCCCAATGATTTCTCCTGTGACATGACTTATCTTGATTCAATATTTTGTTTGAATACAAAAATATAATTAAAAAAACTATGACTCACTTATTATTTGAAACAATATCAAAAACTGTTTATAATCGATTATTTTCAAGTGGTTTTTCTGATCTGTATTAATATCATTTTTTTGGATTAAATTTCATTATAATATTGTTTCCAAAAAAATAATCGAATGGATTTTAATCATTTTGAAATGCCGTATTCTGTGAATGAAGAGTATAAGAAAAAAGTGGCTTATTTCTCTATGGAGTTTGCCATTCATCAACCACTGAAAACTTATAGTGGAGGGTTAGGATATTTAAGTGGCAGTCATCTTCGCAGTGCTTACGAACTAAAACAACATTTAATTGGAATTGGAATTTTATGGAAATATGGATACTATGATCAATCCAGAAATCAGGACCAAACTCTCCAAATCCAGTGGAACGAAAAAATCTATAATTTTTTAGAGGATACAGGAATCATGTTTCAGGTTGAAATACATGGTCATCTTGTTTGGGTTAAAGTGCTATACCTGAATCCGGAGACATTCAAATCAGCGCCTCTTTTTTTGTTGACTACAGACATACCAGAGAATGATTATGTTTCTCAAACAATTTCGCATCGATTGTATGATGCCAATGTTGCAACTAAATTGGCTCAATTTATTTTATTAGGGGTAGGGGGCGCTAAATTGGTTGATGTCTTAAACTTTAATCCTGATTTGTATCATTTAAATGAAGCACATGGGATCAGCGCTGCATTTTATCTTGAAAGTAAATTGGGAAGCAGAGAGGCCGTCAGGCAAAAACTTGTTTTCACAACTCATACTCCTGAGGAGGCAGGTAATGAAAAACATGACATGTATTTATGTGAAAAGATGGGTTATTTCTGCGGCATGCCTTTAGATGAAGTCAAGAAAATTTCTGATGATTCAGATAACTTATTTAATCATTCATTGGCAGCTCTTCGATATGCGAAAATTGCAAATGCTGTGAGCAGTGTGCATGGTACAGTCAGTAAAAAAATGTGGGAAAATTACGAGGGTGTTTGTAACATTATTTCTATAACCAATGCACAGAATTGGGAATACTGGTCGGATAAGAAATTATACACAATCATGGAGGAAGGTGATGATAATAAATTTATTGCTCAAAAAAAATGGTTGAAAAAAAATGCAATGGAAATTGTTGCAGATCAAACAGGCAAATTATTTAATCCCAATATATTGACTATTGTCTGGGCAAGAAGATTTGCAGGATATAAAAGAGCAAATTTGATCGCAAGAGACAGAGATCGTTTCGCTTCTTTGTTGAACAATAAAAAATATCCTGTACAGATGATATGGGCTGGGAAGCCTTATCCATTGGATTATCCGGCTATTGGTGAATTTAATTATTTGGTCAACTTATGTAAGGAATATAAAAATGCTGCTGTGTGTATTGGATACGAACTCACATTGAGCAAGCAATTAAAGCAAGTGTCTGATGTTTGGCTCAATAATCCCAGGGTTCATCGAGAAGCAAGTGGTACCAGTGGCATGACTGCTGCAATGAATGGGGCTGTTAATCTTAGTACCAATGATGGATGGATCAGAGAGTTTATTGATCATGGAAACAATGGTTTCACGGTGCCTTTGGTAAACTATGATGACATGTCTTTGCAGGATCAGGATCAATATGATTCAGATGAATTATACAATCTTCTTGAAAACATCATTATTCCTATGTATTATGATAACAATGCCCAATGGCTTGCTATTGCACGAAAAGGAATGCAAGACGTTCGTTGGCAATTCGATAGTAACAGAATGGCCAAGGATTACTATGAAATTTTGTACAAATAAATTATTCCTGATTGTTATTTTGATGTATAGGTAACTGCAGTGGTTCCTTTTGAACTTATTTGCATTTGTTGTCCCATCATGTCCATTGAATTATTCATGTCCATATCACTATTGGATTCAAACACAACGCCTGTTTGAATATTTACTTTTAATTGACCCTTTACTTTCGTATCCATAGTCATATTCATAGTCATGCCTTGTACTTCTTGCTCTACAGTTCCTGTAGTAGTACCAGAAACTTGAAGAGTTGCAGTTGTCTGATCAATAGATTTCAACGTATATGTTTTCTTTGTTGTAAGCCCTTTGTTGGTGATGGTTACATCCCAGCTGTCTCCGATTTTTTTATCAGAAGGAATAATCAAAAATGCATCAGAAGGTCCTTGGTTATCTTTGTCTCCAGCCATCATGGAAATTCCCGCAGACATAGATGAACCGCCCTCTTCAGTTTTTGAATTCTTCAATTGACAACTTCCTGAAATTTTGTCCACAATAAATGTATCTGGAACATTTAATTTTTCTGAAACGGTTTTCCCAATCTCAGATTCTCTATCATCTTTATTATCCGAATCAAAACTCATATTCTGTCCCATGCCTTCCATCTCCATTTTCATTTTGGTCATGGTATTTGTCAGAATGTATGATTGCTCATTTTCATCAATAACAGACAAAATGGCTACTGTTGATATATCATTTTTCATACTGCCCATACTCATTTCTGTATCAGTATTTGTTTTTGTTGCACAAGAAATAGTTTGTCCTTTTCTTAAAGATATTTTTTTGGCGTATTGTGCATTAATATTATTGAAGCAAGCAATCAATAATGCAACCGATAGAATTTTTTTCATTATAATATTTTTATTATTACAAATATAGTGGTAAAAAAAACAGGCTGTCAATTTTGACAGCCTGTTTTTTTTAAATGAATTAAAATTATCCGATTACTGTTACGTTAACAGCATTCATTCCTTTTTTACCATTTTGAAGTTCAAACTCAACTTTGTCGCCTTCTTTGATTTCGTTAATCAAACCGCTAACGTGTACAAAAGTTTCTTTGTCTGAATCATCGTGTCTGATGAAACCGAATCCTTTTTCAGAGTTGAAAAACTTAACGGTTCCTTGATTTTTTGTGTCCATTTTAATTTGTGTTGTATTTAATAAAAAACAAAGGTAGTTATTATCATCCAACAATACCTATCTTAATTATCATTCTATTTAAGTTGCTATAAATTAGTCACTTAGATTATTCTGCATAGGAACTAACCGGTTCGCATGTACAAACCAGGTTTCTGTCACCATAAGTGTTGTTTACTCTGCTTACTGATGGCCAGAATTTATTTACTTTGACATAATCCAGCGGATAGGCTGCATCTTTTCTGGAATAGGGATGGTTCCATTCGTCGGCTGTTATTTCAAATTGTGTATGTGGTGCATTCTTAAGAGGGTTGTCTGCTTTATCTGAAATACCGGATTCAATTTGTTTGATTTCATTTCTGATATTTAATAAGGCATCACAAAATCTGTCTAACTCTGCTTTGTCTTCACTTTCGGTTGGTTCAATCATAATTGTACCTGCAACCGGAAAACTCATTGTAGGAGCATGGAAATTATAATCCATCAATCGTTTTGCAACATCTTCGGCTTCAATACCGGCAGTTTGTTTAAATGGTCTTAGATCTACTATGAACTCATGCGCGCAAGTACCATTTTTACCGGTATATAAAATTTTGAAATCATTTTCCAATTTGGCTTTCATATAATTGGCATTCAAAATGGCTGTTTCAGTGCTTTTTTTCATGCCGGAAGCTCCCAACATTTTTATATAGGCATAACTGATAAGAAGAATACTTGCACTGCCATAAGCAGCAGCGCTTACAGCATTGATGGCAGTTGACGCGTTTTGCAAAGAAATATGTCCAGGTAAAAAAGGAGCAAGTTTTTCATTTACGCAGATTGGACCCATTCCAGGGCCCCCGCCGCCATGTGGAATAGCAAATGTTTTATGTAAGTTCAAATGACACACATCTGCTCCAATATGTCCCGGACTGGTTAATCCCACTTGCGCATTCATATTCGCACCATCCATATAAACCAATCCTCCATGTTGATGAATCAGATTACATATTTCTATGACAGTTTCTTCAAAAACTCCATGTGTGCTTGGGTATGTAATCATCAAGCCTGCAAGATTATCTTTGTGTTTTAATGCCTGGGCAGTTAAATCATCCATATCAATGTTTCCTGCATCATCGCATTTGGTGACAACCACCTTGAATCCTGCCATAACAGCTGATGCAGGATTGGTACCATGTGCAGATATAGGAATCAAAATAACATTGCGATGGTTTTCTTTTCTGTTTTCATGGTATGCACGAATGGTAAGTAGTCCGGCATATTCTCCTTGAGCGCCACTATTTGGCTGTAATGAAACTGCTGTGAATCCTGTTATTTTACTTAAATAATCCTGTAAGTCTGTAATGATCTTTTGATATCCTTTCCATTGATCAGCTGGTGCGAATGGATGTATATTGCTGAATTCAGGCCAACTAACAGGAATGAGTTCAGTGGCCGCATTTAATTTCATCGTGCAGCTTCCCAGTGAAATCATGGAAGTATTTAAACTCAGGTCTTTGTTTTCCAGATATTTGATATACCTCATCATTTGAGTTTCATTCTGATGAGATTTGAAAACCGGATGAGAAAGGAAATCAGATTTTCGTATATGCGTTGCCGGTATATTCTTTGAATCTGAAGAAAAATTGATTTGAACAGTAGCAGTATTTCCCGTTTTGAATACGGTAAAAATGTTTAGAATGTCAATGATATTGTTTTGAGTAGTTGTTTCATCTAAAGAAATGGTAACTTTATTTTGCTGATACCCGAAGTTTACGCCTTCAGATTCTGCTATTTTCCTGAGTTTCTCAGAATTTTCTATGGTAAGCGAAATCGTATCAAAGAAATAGGTGTTTTCATTTTCAAACCCGATTTTTTGCAATTCATTGCGGAGCGTGTCTGCAAGCAGGCTCACTCTTTTTGCTATTTTTTTCAAGCCTTCTGCGCCATGATAAATGGCATATAGAGCCGACATGTTTGCCAAAAGTGCTTGTGCAGTGCAGATATTGCTGGTGGCTTTTTCTCTTCTGATATGTTGCTCTCGGGTTTGCAAGGCCATGCGAAGGCATCTGTTTCCTTTGGCATCTATGCTTACTCCGATAATTCTACCGGGGATATTTCTTTTGAATTCTTCCCTGGTTGCGAA
>CANFOP010000011.1 GCA_947448685.1 Chitinophagaceae bacterium
AAAACGGGTTAGAAATAAAAACAAAAGCCCAACTAAAGCCCAAAACAAAAATAGCACCCCCCATTTTGCCGCAACATTTAATTTTTAAGCAGTGGTAATGCTTTTAAAGGATAGATTGTACTATTTTTAGATTATCTCGGACAACAATATTTTATTACCTTTGCAACCGAATTGTTCTTTTACAAAAACCGCTTGAATTTCCGGGGTGCTTTCTTTCGAAGGCTGAGATAATACCCGTTAACCTGCTCAGGATAATGCCTGCGAAGGGAGATATCACTACTTTAAGTAGTTTCAACACTTTTGGATAATAAGCCATCCGGATGTTCAGCAAAATTTTTATACCATGAAAAAAATGCTGTTATCCTTATTTGTAATTGTTTTAATCAACCATTATTCCCAGGCACAACAATCTGTACAATCAACTGACACCACATTGCTTAAACCCATTGAAATCAATGCAGTTAGAGCCACTGAAAACAGTCCTGTAGCGAAAACTTTTCTGAATAAAAAAGAAATTGAAAAAAATAATGTGGGCTATGATCTGCCTTTTATCATCAACCAAACTCCTTCTGTTCAGGTAAATTCTGACGCTGGTAACGGTATAGGATACACAGGCATTCGCATCAGAGGGACAGATGCCAGCAGAATAAACATCACACTCAATGGAATACCATACAATGATGCAGAAAGCCAGGGAACTTTTTTGGTAAACCTACCCGACTTTGTCTCATCAGCAAATTCCATTCAAATTCAAAGAGGCGTTGGCACTTCAACCAACGGTGCAGGAGCCTTTGGAGGTTCTATCAATATCAATACCAATGAGATTGAACCTTCAAAATATCTTTCCTTCAATAACTCATTTGGCTCATACAATTCTTTGAAAAATACATTGATTGGAAATTCCGGCTTGTTACATCATCATTTTATTCTTACCGGCAGATTAAGTAATATCAGCAGCAATGGGTACATAGATCGATCTGAAAGCAAACTTCAATCTTATTATACAAGTGCGGTGTATGTTGACAATCAGCAATCATTACGGTTAAATGTTTTTTCAGGAAAAGAAAAAACACATGCAGCCTGGTTCGGAATCAATCAGATTACATTAGACACGAACAGAACCTATAACCCTGCGGGGACTGAAAAACCCGGATCACCTTATGATAATGAAACGGACAACTACACACAAACTCATTATCAACTGTTTTACAACAGAAAAATAAGTAACAATATCAAATACAATATCGCCGTATTCCTTACAAAAGGAAAAGGATATTTTGAACAATACAAAGCTGATCAGGCATTTGTTGATTACAATCCAAACTTACCTTATTACGTTTCAGGTAGTGACACAATTTACTCTTCTGATATCATTCGCGACCTATGGCTTGACAATCAATTCTACGGAAGTATTTTTTCTTTGCAATACAACAAAAAAAATACCGATCTGATCATTGGTGGCAGTGGCAATAATTATGAAGGCAAACACTTTGGCGAAATTGTGTATGCTGCTGTTCAAAATGCATTTCCTAAAAATTACAGATGGTATGACCTTGATGCAAACAAAAAAGATTTCTCAGGATATATAAAATGGAATCAGAAACTGAACAAACACTGGGAGACTTATACTGATATGCAAATTAGAAATGTACACTATGTGATAAATGGTTTTGAAAAAAACCCGGCAATTATTGTTGATAAAAATTATACTTTCTTCAACCCTAAAGCAGGTATCACTTACTCAAATAATAAATGGAAAGCTTATTTTTCTTATGCAAAAGCTGCCAAAGAGCCTAACAGAGACGATTATGAAACAAATGTAAATGAAATACCCAAACCTGAAAAATTGCATGATTTTGAATTAGGATTTAAAAAGAGTAACAGAAAAAACAACTGGGAATGCAACATGTTCTATATGCTTTATAAAGACCAATTGGTGCTGACCGGAAAAGTTAATAACGTGTACGCATATACGCGAACAAATATTCCTAACAGTTACAGGACTGGCGTGGAATTACAAGGGAATATAAAAATCAACACATGGTGCAATGCCAATGGAAATATCACTTTGAGCTCCAATAAAATTAATAACTTTACAGAGTATCTTGATGCATACGTTGATACAGTATATTTAGGACAAGAAAATGTTCAATATACCAAAACAAATATTTCATTTTCACCTTCTGTAATTGCAGCAGTAAATTTGATTATTGAACCTATAAAGAACATTGCTTTTGAGTTGTCTTCTAAATACATTGGAAACCAATACCTTGATAATACTTCAAAATCTGAGAGAATGATTCCTAAATATTTTACAGAAAATTTTAAATTCAATTACAGTAGATTTTTCCCAAAAAACAAAATCGTAAATTGCTTTTTTCAAGCGAATAATATTTTTTCAAAGAAATATGTGGCAAATGGATGGAGTTATAGTTATTTACAAGATAAGTCAATTATTACTGAAAATTATTATTTTCCTATGGCAACTTTTAACATGATGGCGGGGATTGGTGTGACTTTTTAGTCTCCCCGCATCATTTTTCAAATAACGCCTGCCAATTCATCATACCACCTGCTAAATTTTTCACATTTTTAAAACCCATGTTCTCAAGCATCATGGATGCCTGCATACTTCGTTGTCCGCTTCTGCAATAACAAATGACTTCCTCTTCTTTCAAGTTGTCGATATCATCTGTCTGCATTGCCATTATATCGCCAAGTGGGATAAGAATACCACCAATATTGAATGCAGCATGCTCTTCTGGCTGTCTTACATCCAGTAAATTAATTTTTTCACCTTCATCCATTCTGTTTTTCAATTCAATGGCTTCTATGATTTGCATGATTAGCTATTGTTTTAGTGAATCAATTGACATTTTATTTTCTTTCGAAATCCAAAGATCAATAACATTGCCTGATTTTATATGTATCGGTTCGTTCTGATCATCTATTACTGGCGGTACTTGTTTCCATATGAATGCTGAACTTGTATCTGAGATTCCCGGATCGGCCACTACTGCACCAAGCGTAATTCCGCTTTCCTGCAACATCAATATTGCTTCAGAAAATGTTTTGCCAACCAAATTCGGAACAAGCATCAAAGAATCTTTTAATCCACTTCCTATTACTAAGTCCACCGGACTACCCCAAGGAATTTTACTTCCAGGTGAAATTTTATCACCCCTTAACTGCTGCTCAATTACTGAACCTCTCATAAAATCTGGACGAAAAATAGTATCACCAAGTACGAGGTGGCTTCTCTTAAGAATATCAAGAGCAAAACTTAATGATTTACCTTCCAATGCAGGCATGTCTACCAATGGTAAAGTGACCCTGTTGACCGTCAATAAAATAGTCCTGTTGACTTTTACTGTACTGTTAGGATCAGGCAATTGCTTTAACACAATTCCTTTTTTGGCAGTGTCGGTAAATACTGAATCCAATATCACCACATCGAATCCTTTCCCTTCCAATTCTTTTATAGCATCTGGCGTATTTTTACCCAATACAGAAGGAACTTTTAAATATTCCCCGTGGTTGGTTATATTTCCAAGTAATTGAAGAAAAGTAAAAAAAAGCAGCATTGCAAGCACAGCTGCAACAATTAAATTAACCCAGAATGACTTTCCTGTTATGAATCTGAACACTATTTTTTATTTAAATACAAAAATGCTCTTTTTCAAAAATAATATTTATTTATGAAAACATTCTTCAATTAATGCAGAGTAAAATTCTTTAAGGGACCAACCCATTGATTTTACCTGTTGAGGTACAATACTGGCTGCACTCTGACCAGGAACCGTGTTGATTTCAAGCAGGTAGGGCCTTTGCTCCTCCTCATTAAAAATAAAATCTATCCTTATAATACCATTGCAATTAAACACATGATAGGCCTTTTCTGCAGTTGCCCTGATTTTGTTGGCTATTCCCTCATCAATTTTTGCAGGAGTGACTTCTTCACTCGCCCCTTCATACTTTGCCTGAAAATCAAAAAAATCATTGTTGGAAATAATTTCTGTAATAGGTAAAGTAATGATCTCTCCCTTCGTTTTAAAAACACCTATGGTGAATTCTCTTCCCTTGATGAATTCTTCAACAAGAACTTGATTGTCTTCATTGAAAGCTTTTTCAAGCGCAGGTAACAAATCATTTGCATCACTGACCTTACTGATCCCAAGACTGCTTCCCCCATTATTAGGTTTGACAAATAATGGGAGTTTTAAATTATCAAGAATCAGATTGGAAGAAACACTGTCCTGTTTGAAAAGATGCAATGATTTGGCAACAGGTATACCGGCAAAAGAAGCAACGGCAACAGTATATCGTTTATTAAACGTCAATGCGGATGATGCAGCATCACAGGATGTGTAAGGAATATTCAAACAATCAAAATACCCCTGCAATTTTCCATCTTCACCGGGAGTTCCGTGCAATCCAATCAAAACAGCATCAAAAATAACTTTTTCATTATTGTCAATTATTGTAAAATCATTTTTATCTACCGCTGTCTTTGCTCCTGATTGATCTTGATAAAACCAACCCTCAGGATTGATGTCGATGAGATAACAATTCCATTTTTCTTTATCAATGTTATCGAAAATTGTATCGGCACTTTTGTAAGATATAACCGACTCTCCGGAATAACCACCTGTTACTAGCGCAATGTTTCTTTTCATTTTTACTTATTTACTGCCCTACTCCTTCATTGGATGTATTCAACAACAATTTCCATTTACCATCTTGCTGTTTTCTCCAAATATTGGTGTATGTTCCGTATACAGACGTATCAATCGATTTTGGATGAAGTAAGTATATTCCATAGGTAAATCCCATGTCTCCGGATTCGGAAATTTCTGCATGCTGAGGCTCCCATGACAAAGCATACGCTCCATCATCCTGCTGTATCAAATAATCAATTGCATTGGCTCCTGCAATTGGCATCTGATTGGGACGAAGCATTACACCATTGCTGTCAATAAAATCGATGTAAGCTGTCTTCATACCTTTCTCCTTGCTCATGTCTGAAAATTCCCGATCTACATTCATCAGCTCGAGACATTTTGCAGCTTTATCTTCAGTGATATTGACATGTTCCTTTTTTTTCCATACCAATAAAAAAACTACCGCCACAACCATCAGAAAAATGAATAATTTGAACCAGCGCTTTTTTAACATGACAGAGTTATTTCGTTAACCAATATACAATCCAAAAAAAATAATTAAGTATCGGAATGAAAGGTATTTCATACCAATCATCTAACAGCTTAATAGTCAATTTTAAGACAAAGAAGTAAATTATATATGTAATTTCTCTTTTTTAGACAATAACTCTTCCACTGTTTCTTTGTATAATTCATCTGGAACACAGCAATCAACCGGACATACCGCAGCACACTGAGGTTCTTCATGAAATCCCTGACACTCGGTACATTTATTGGGAGAGATGTAATAAGTATCATCACTTACGGGAGCATTTCTGTTGTCAGCGTCAGTTACACTGCCATCCATGAGCGTGAAGGAGCCTTTAACGGAAGTTCCATCTGAAATAGCCCATTCAACTCCACCTTCATAAATTGCGTTATTTGGACATTCGGGCTCACATGCCCCACAATTAATACATTCATCTGTAATCTTTATAGCCATCTGTTGTAATTTTGATGTAAAGTAATAATATCATCATGAATTTACAAAATCGGATTGAATTAATTGGATTATTGAGTGATTATCTTAAAAAAAATGATGAAGAATGGAAATCAATAAAATCAAATGCATCCTCGCAAAACCCATGGTTTACTGAAAATTTTATAAACTTGGCAGCAGAGAATGTGCTGTCTCAATATTTTGATACCAACAAAATCAAAAATTGGGTGAGTCATTATCATCTAGATGATTTGATTGTACCCCAGAATATAGGTATTGTAATGGCCGGAAATATCCCAATGGTAGGTTGCCATGATTTTTTATCTGTCTTTATCAGCGGACATCGGCAAACCATCAAATTCTCTTCCAAAGACAATGTTTTGCTCAATCATTTAATCCATAAATTATATGAATTTGACAGTCGCGTAAAAGAGCGTATAACGATTGCTGATAACCTGAAAGGTTGCGATGCATACATTGCAACAGGCAGCAATCAATCTGCCACTCATTTCCGACAGTATTTCGAAAAATATCCTCATATCATAAGAAGTAATCGCACATCAATAGCCTTATTGGATGGAACTGAAACATCAGAAGAACTATTATTGCTTTCTAAAGATATTCACACTTATTTTGGATTGGGATGCAGAAACGTTACTAAAATATTTGTTCCATACGAATATGATTTCATCCCTTTATTACATTCTTTTAAAGAGTTTACCTATTTCAGAGATTTTAATAAATATTCCAACAACTACGACTATCAACTTTCTTTGCTTTTATTAAACAATGTAAAATATATGACCAATGAAAGTACCCTATTGATTGAAGAGAGCCGTTTTTTTTCACCCATTAGTGTATTGCATTATGAATTTTACAAAAACAAAGAGGATGTAATGAATTATTTGCAAAACAACGAAGACATACAATGTATGATTGGACATGTAGGTATTCCTTTTGGAAATGCGCAAATGCCGGATCTTTTTTCTTATGCAGATGGTGTAGATACCATGCAATTTTTGATATCATTATGACATTTAAACTTGTCCTACTAATTATATGTTAAAGATGTCAGAAATGTAAAAACATTTTGTCAGTTCATCCTTATTTTGCTATACAGGCATACAATTTGAATGTTAAACATAAAAACCTTTTAAAATGAAACTAAAACAAGTACTGGCTACAATTGGAATCAGCGCCCTTACAACATTAGCTGTAATTTGGGGTTATGGAAATTTCACAAAATACAGCAATTCTTATGGAGGTCAACAACCGGGGCAATTACCTTCAAACTACAGACTAACAGGATTTAGTGATGGTACCAATACCCCACCTTCTGTTGATTTTACTCAAGCCTCAATGGCTGCTCTGCCTGCAGTAGTGCATATCAAAACAAAAATAAATGCAAAACAGGTTACCAATAATCTTCCCAAAATGCGCCAAAGTCCATTTAGCGATTTTTTTGGAGATGATATGTTTGATCAGTTTTTTGGTGGCGGAAGAATCAATATCATCCCTGAGCAAAAGGCATCAGGTTCAGGAGTGATTATCAGCGATGATGGCTTCATTGTCACCAATAACCATGTAATAGAAAATGCAGATGAAATAACTGTTACCCTAAACAACAAAAAAACTTACAAAGCAAAAGTGATAGGTTCTGACCCATCATATGATCTCGCAGTCATAAAAATTGATGCATCATCTTTACCTTATCTGGTTTACGGAAATTCAGATGATGTAAAAATTGGACAATGGGTATTGGCTATTGGCTATCCTTTAAATTTGGAGACCACCGTTACCGCAGGAATTGTAAGCGCCAAGGCCAGGAGCCTGGGGCTAAACAAAGACAAAACAGGAAATCCCGGAGGTGCCGTTGAATCATTCATTCAAACAGATGCTGCTGTAAATATGGGTAACAGCGGAGGAGCGCTCGTTAATACTGATGGCAGATTGATCGGAATCAATTCAGCCATTGCATCTCCCACCGGATACTACTCGGGTTACTCATATGCAATACCTGTGAATATAGCCAAAAAAGTGGTAGACGATTTAATCAAATTCGGAACTGTACAAAGAGGTTACTTAGGTATTCAATTCGCTCCGGCAACTGATATGAGTGAAGAACAAAAAAAGAAAAACGGAATACCTGAAGATGCTTATGATGGAATTTTCGTAACAGATGCTCCTTCCGACGGTGCTGCTTCTTTGGCAGGAATACGTAAAGGAGATAAAATATTAAAAATTAATAGTACTGACATTTACAGTGGAGGAGAGTTGCAAGAGCAAATAAGCCGATATAAACCCGGTGACAAAATTTCTGTTGGCGTACTGCGCGACAAAAAGCCCCTAACCTTTACCGTTACTTTAAGAAATAAAGTAGGAAATTTTGACGTCGTTACCAATGACAGCCAACTGCAATTGCTGGGAGCCGATTTCGTAAACCTCGACAACAAAAAAGCCAAAGAATATGGTATTTCGGGTGGAGTCATCGTTAAAAAAATAAACAATGGAGCATTAAATGACCAGACACGAATGAAGGACGGTTTTATTATCCTTAAAGTAAATGATAAGGATATAAAATCAATTGATGAAATGAAAAAAGCTATTGGTACAGATAAATCATTTTCAATCAGTGGGTTCTATCCCGGTTATGATGGATTGTATGAGTACCCAATTACACTTGATCAGGATTAAACAATTTCAAAAATTTAAAAATAAGACCTCGGATATCCGAGGTCTTATTTTATAAATCCTACTCTTTGCTTAATTAAAACCTGCGGGATTGATGTATAATAATAAACCCACCTGAATTCAATTCAATTCTTTGAAGATCTTCAGATATCAATGACTCATAAGACATCATTATTTCAAAATCAGTATCGTTCAATTGTCCTTTAAAATTTTGACAAATAAAACGATCACTCACATTCATCAAAATGAGAACGGATTTATTGTTCTTTATTTTGGTGAAACCTAACAGTTGTTCTTCGCCATCAAAGAAATCGAATAATTCGTAATCGTGAAATATTTTTCTTAGTTTAATTAAATTTCTAAAAAACATTTCAAACGCTGGTTTTTCAGGCCATACTATTTCATCTTTATCAAAAAAGAGCAATCTTTTCGTATTGGGAATTTCCTGACCCGAGTAAATTAACGGAACTGAAAAAGGATATAAAAAACTAAAGGCTGAAAGTGCTTTTACATAATGTCCATATTTTTCAAATTCGGTTCCATTCCAGCTGTTTTCATCATGATTGCTCGTGAAAAATAATTGTAATGACGAATTGTTTGTTTTAGTTTTATGAGACAAGAGTATTTCTTTCAATAATGATATATGTCTTTTATTGTTAAAAAAATCTTCTGTTGCATGCATCCATTTCCATGAATAAATAATATCAAAAGCGTTATAATAGTCATGGTCCTCTGTTTCTGCCAACCAAATTAAATGTTCTTTGATTTTTGAAGTTTCATTTCTGGCTTGTATCCAAAAATCGAGCGGAGTCAAGTGAGCTAAGTCGGCCCTGAATCCATCAATATTAAATTCTTTAACCCAATAACACATTGCCCTTTTCAAAGCTTCATGTGCATCTGGATTACTATGGTTTATTTGAATAACATCTGTCCAGTCATAAGGTGAAAAAAAGTCTCCCTGATCATTTCTTGCAAAATAATCAGGATGGGAAGTTGTCCATTCATTATCCCAGGAAGCATGATTGGCTACCCAATCTATCATTACCTTCATTCCCATCCTGTGAATTTCATTTACCAATTTTTTAAAATCATCGTTAGTACCGAACTCAGGATTTACTTCAGTAAAATTTTTTATTGAATAATAACTTCCCAAAAGCCCTTTTCTGTTTTTAAACCCAATGGGGAAAAGTGGCATAAACCATAAAATATCAACACCCATTTTTTTTAACCTTGGAAGATGTTTCCGAAAAGATGAGATATCACCATTGTGTGTATATTGTCTCAGATTTACTTCGTAAATAACTGCTTTTTTGAGATAATTATAATTATGAAGACCTTGTTTCATTGAAGAATTCGAAATGTCACACAATTTATTGAACTAGATTGTAACTTTACAATGATTTCGATGTATAACTTTACATGAATTCCAAACGCACATTAAATCTTCCATTCAAAAATGAAACAATTCACCATACCTTTTACATACAGAAGTACACTGATCAGTTCAATCAAGGAGCGAAGAAAACAAAACGACAAGATGAAAAAAGACTTCACTCCGGCACTGTTGGATTTCGGACCTGTCCAGATTTATCTCGCCAGGCATTTTGGTTTTTGTTATGGTGTGGAAAATGCGATAGAGATTGCATTTAAAACTATAGATGAAAATCCTGGTAAAAGAATTTATTTACTTAGTGAAATGATTCACAACCCTTCAGTAAACAATGATCTCCAAGAAAAAGGCGTTCAATTTTTACAGGATACGCAGGGAAAAACAATTATTCCGATTGATCAACTCACAAATGAGGATATTGTAGTCATACCTGCATTTGGCACAACAATTGAAATTGAAGAAAAACTAAAGAATAAAGGAATATCAATTGAAAAATACAATACCACTTGTCCGTTTGTAGAGAAAGTATGGAACAGGAGTGAACAAATCGCTAAAAAAAAATACACAGTAATTATACATGGCAAACCTTCTCATGAAGAAACAAGGGCCACATTTTCTCATGCATCAGTCAATACAGCAGCCATTGTTTTGAATGATATGGAAGATGCAATTAAACTATCCAAATTCATTTTAGGAGAAATTTCAATTGAAAATTTTTATACAGAATTTGAAGGAAGATATTCTAAAGGATTTGATGCAGAAAATGATCTTGCAAGAATTGGCGTTGTTAACCAAACCACTATGCTTGCAAGTGATACTCAGGCAATTGCAGATTTTCTAAAAAATACGATGATACAAAAATATCAATTAAACATCGACAATATTGGAGAAAGGTTCGCTGATACACGAGATACGCTTTGCTATGCCACCAATGATAATCAAACATCTGTTTATGGATTACTGGAGCAGGAAGCAGATTTTGCAATAGTGGTTGGAGGTTACAATAGCAGCAATACATCTCATTTGGTAGAATTATGTGAAGAAAAATTACCCACCTATTATATAGATAATGCTGACAGAATATTATCTAAAAAACAAATTTCCCATTTTAATTTTCACCAAAAAAAAGAGTGCGAAACGCACAATTTTATTCCCGACAAAAACCCCGTAAAAATTCTGATGACCAGTGGGGCAAGTTGCCCTGATGCGATTGTTGAAAAAGTAATTGATAAAATCGGACATTACTTTTTAAATGAAGAAAATTTCAATAACATCAAGGCTGAAATAATTACAAATTCGAACGCAAGCAATCCTTGATTGAATACTTACTACCTTAATTTTGTAGCAACCAATTTCAATGCAAAATCAAGTTGCTCTTCCATTGTAAGATTGGTATTATCGAGTAAAATAGCATCAGAAGCCATTCTTAGAGGACTTACTTCCCTGTTTGAATCAATATAATCTCTCATCTCCAGATTGTTTTTCACTTCATCAATGGTGATATTGGGATTTTTTTCAAACATCTCTTTAAATCTTCGTTCCACTCTTACAAGAATTTCAGCAGTCATAAAAATCTTTAATTCCGCATCGGGAAAAACCGTTGTGCCTATATCCCTTCCATCCATCACGATACCTTTTCCCTCTCCCATTTTTTGCTGCTGATTGACAGCAAATGTTCTCACTGTTGCAATAGCAGCCACTTCACTTACTTTTTCTGCAACCACCAGATCTCTTATTAAATATTCCACATTTTCATCATTAAGATGCATTTCAGAATGCTGTGACTTGAAATTGTAAATAAAATGAAGTTCAATATTTGCTAACGCTTCCAATGTATTTACTTCATCTGTCCAATCAATGTGATTTCTTAAGAAATATAAAGTTACTGCTCTGTACATAGCACCACTGTCAATATAAACATATCCCAATGATTTGGCCAATTGCTTTGCCAAGGTACTTTTACCGCAAGATGACCACCCATCAATCGTAATGATGATTTTCTTCATGTCAATAAATTGAATCAATAATTTTAAGAAACCCAATTTTAAATAAATTGGATGATTAAATATAACTGAATGGATTAACAATAACCTAAGTAATATCTGTTTATCCAATTGTTAATTAATCAATGCACAAAATATAATAAAAATCGGAAAAAGTCTACGACTTATGAGAAAGAAAAAGGTTTATACTTTTTTGGATAATAAAAAGTATAAACCTTTTTCTTTAATATTGAAGCAAATATTCTCTTGATATAAATTTTACAATTTCACAATTTTTTTCGATTGATGGGTTTTGCCTTGTGTAAACTCTATAATATATACTCCAGGGGTTAATTCATTACCAATGGATGAAATCTCATTTGATTTAAGTGAAATCGTTTTGATCAACCTGGCTTGTACATCAAAAACCTTTACATCCAATTTTGAATCATTTGAAGAATTAATTTGCACATTAAAATAATTACTGGATGGATTCGGATATACATTCACTTTCAAATAATCATTACTTGTTTTTTCCTGTTCTGTAGTTTTAAAATGATTACTCACATTACTAGTCGTTGTTTGGGAACATACTTTGGCAACGTTAGTCAACTTGATGGCCTTATAAGAACTGTTTCCACATGCGGAAATGTATCGGACTTTAACGCTGTCATTTACTGTTGATGCTGCATTGCTTGAATAAGTAATTTCAAGAACCTGCGAATTCAATGATCCTGAAGTAATTATTCCATTATTGTTAAACAAGGATCCCTTAAATGACCACTCGTATCCAGTGGCTGTAGAATTGGAAGGTAAGTTTGTAACTGAATATCTGTATACTCTTGCTCCACAAACATCACTTACCAATGTGGTTGTAATACTTGCAGGTGCTGATGGAGCAGCGAGCAATACATTTGTTAATTTAACAGACTTGTATAAACTGTTTCCGCAATCAGAAGTATACAAAACCCTTACACTGTCACCGGTGACAGCTGCTCTGTTTTGTTTAAATCTAACCACAATTGTTCTTGAATTTACATTTCCAGAGTCAATTACGGCAAATGTGGTATCCGAAAAAGGATCACCGGATAATAATCCCGTAAAACTCCAGATATATCCAGTAGCGGCTGCAGTGGAAGATGAGGATACAGGTAACATAGGAGCTGAATAACGATATAATTTAGCACCACAAGAATTTGGAGAAATTGCAGTAATGATGATACCTGAAGGAGATGTAGGTGTTTTGAAAACTGTATTCGTAAGCTTGAGAGATTTATTGGCAGATGCTCCGCAAACAGACAAAAAACAAACCCGAATACTGTCACCTGTAATGGCTGCATCATTTTTCTTAAATCTTACTCTGATTATTTGCGAATTGATGTTACCCGAATCAATCACAGCGTTTGTTGTATCGGCAAATGGATTTCCTGCCAAGTTTCCTCTAAATGACCATTGCCAGCCTGTGGCAGCAAGACTTGTACCAGAGGCCTGCACCAAAGCAGGTGCTGCAAACCTGTAAATTTTCGAATTGCAAACATTCGTGGTAATAGGTGTTATAGTAATATTGGCTGGTGCAGAAGGAGATTTAGTAAGCACGTTTGTTAATATGGCAGCAGCATAATTTCCTGCTCCGCAATCAGAAGTAAATCTCACTTTGACGCTGTCACCTCTAACAGCTCCTATATTAGTGTTGTAACTCACTAATATTACTTGCGAATTAACATCTCCCGAATCTATATGTGCGTCTGCTCCTAAAGTACCGATAAAAGACCATTCCCAACCAATTACAGCCGCATAATTTGAAGAGGCAGAATAAACTGGAAGTGAAGGAGCTTTATAACGGTATTGCTTACCCGAACATACATTGGTAAGAACCGGAACAATTGAAATACCCGATGGAGCAAGTGGCACTTTCAATTCATTAACAGATAATTTCACTGATTTATTTTTTCCATTTCCACAAGGAGAAGTAAAACAAACCCTTACACTATCCAATGATGATGAAGCTGCATTACTCATGTATCTTACAATTATAACACGACCATTTATATCTCCGGAATCTATAACCGTATTTGTATTCAAATTTCCTGTAAAAGACCATAACCATCCTACGGCTGAAGCCTGTGAATTTGCGCTGCTAACAGGTAAATTTGGAGCAGTGTAACGAAATGTTCTTCCTCCGCATGTAGTTGAATTAATTGCTTTTATTGTAATTGCGGAAGGAATATCAGGTATTACTTCCATCACTTTGATATCTATGGTATCGGTACAGAATAGGTCGCCATTGCTGACTGTAAGAATGTAATTACTGCTTTGTTGGGGGATTATATTAATTGCAGAAACAGATTCTCCAGTAGACCATTGAAATGTATTTGAGTATAAACCAACCGATGAATTATTTTCATCAGCAGTTAATTGAATACTGCCTCCTCTGCAAATAGCAGTATCATTATTCAATATGTTAGCATTTACAATGTTTACAAAAATACTGTCAGATGAAAAGCAATTTCCATTTCCAATAGTGCAGCTATACCAACCGGTTGAAGAAACTATGATTGATGAATGATCGATTCCGTTATTCCAAAGATAACTTTCATATCCGTTTCCGGCATCCAGCGTAAATGTATTTCCACAAATTTTTACAGTATCTTCAGTGAAGAGTTTCGGTCTGAAAACTGAAATTGTTACACTGTCTATAAAATTTTTATTTCCGATTGTCATTGTACAATAGTACGTTGTAGTAGAAGCAGGATGTACTTCTATATTTTGTGAAGTGTCACCAGTAGACCAACGATAAGTAGGTTCAATAGCATCATCATTTTTCAAGCACCTTACTGACAATCCGGACTTTTTGCTTACATTGGATGCATACTCAATAATAGCGCTTGAATCAAATAATACAAATGAAGAAGCGCTGTTTACTGATACATCAGAGTTCCAGAATTCAGCTTTGGAACCTTTATTTCTATATAAACTATTTACTCTGCTACCACCGGGTAAAGCTCTGAAATCAGTACTATTGGATGCACCAACATTTTGATTATTCCAATGAAGAAGACCATCCTCTTTCAATTTACCTCCTGCAATTCCATTACCCCCTAAAGTATCAGCCAAGTTGTTTATATCAATAATTGCCGGAATTTTCCAGTTGAATGGTGCAAGACCTCTGGAGTCATTCACTGCATACCAGTTATACAACTTACCATATGCTTGTTCAGTTGAAGGGTCATTATTATAATAACACCATGCACCAGTAGTAAGGTTTGCCCATTGTAAAGAATCTCTTACCTGAGGTATAATATCGCCGTTTCTGTATCTGCTGACATTCAGATTTTCTTGCATCCAGGTCTGGTCATTAATATTTACAAATGGGTATTCATTTCCTTCGATATCTAACAACAAAGGATTCGCTTTCAATGAAATCAAGGAGCCTGCACAAACGGCAGTATTTGTATTTTGTATTTTCAATTTTACATTACTGCCAGTGAATAATTGATTTACCTCATTTTTGGAAAGCACTCTATTATAAATGGCAATATCATCCAGCTTACCTCCAAACCAATTGCACCTGTTGCTATTTGTGTTCCCAATTGTAAGATTGTTGTTGTTATAATTAATTGAATTAAAAAATGAAAGTGAACCGGTCATAATATTTTGTGGAACTCCATCAAAATAAAACTGAGAGATACCTCTTAAACCACTGGCAGTAAATACCACATGATGCCAGCTTAAACAATTCAATGCATTTAAACTGGTTCCGCCTACTTCCTGAGTACATTTACCCAATACCCCATTAAATGTTCTGGATGTATTACCGGTGCCATTGGTTGAAATAGAATATCCTCCACATTGATTGGTTAAAGAATTTATCTCCAAAATTCTGGGATTACAACTTCCTCCTTGCATATATACCCAAAACGAAACAGTAATTTCACTCTGGATAGCAATTGAATTGCTGAAAGGAATTTCAATCCAGTTGTTTCTTCCATTAAAATTATACGCTTGATTATTTATGCCGGTTCTGTCTTCTGTAATACTTGCACCATTCACAATACCATTGTTTCCATTTCCGCTTTCATCGTTTGCATTGCCGTTAAAGGGATACCAGGCAACCAAACCAGCCGAAGGCATATAATCAGGAATTTGCGATTGACCAAAAAAGGAAAATAAAACAACAGAGATGAAGATAAATGTCATCTTTTTCATAGAGATAGGATTAGGATTTTTATAATTTATAAGTATAACTACTTAGTTGGATATTATAACGTAAATAAAACAGCTTTATTGTGTAAAAAGATGTCTTTTATATAGTTTGTTTTTTATTAATTCTTAATTGATTGATTTTCTCTTATTATTGGTATAAAAAAAAGGACCCAATTGGATCCTTTATCGTTCAAAATATTACTAATATTTTTTAAGAAGACGATTTTTTTTCTTTTTTCTTTGGTTCTTCTTTTATTTTGAATGTTATTTTATTTTCTTCCTTGTTAAATTCTGCTATTACAGTGTCGCCTGCCTTAATGGATGAATTAAGAATTTCTTCAGCCAATGGGTCTTCCAGATATTTTTGAATGGCACGATGAAGAGGACGAGCTCCAAATTGACTGTCGTAACCTTTATCAGCGATAAAATCTTTGGCTTCGGATGAAAGTTCTAAAGTGAATCCCAGATTGCTCAAGCGCTTCATTACGCCCAACATAAGAATATCGATGATTTGGAAGATATTGTCTTTATTAAGGGTGTTGAAAATAATCACATCATCAATCCTGTTTAAAAATTCAGGACTAAATGTACGCTTCAAAGCTTTTTCAATAATTGCCTTGTTATTCTCCTCTTGATTTTCCTGACGAGATTGAGTTGCAAATCCTACTCCATCTCCAAAGTCTTTCAGCTGACGAACACCAATATTTGATGTCATGATAATCATCGTATTTTTAAAATCAACCTTCCGACCTAGTCCATCTGTTAATTGACCATCATCCAGTACCTGTAACAAAATATTGTAAATATCTGGATGTGCTTTTTCTATTTCGTCAAGCAATATTACACTGTAAGGTTTTCGTCTAACCCTTTCCGTTAGTTGACCTCCTTCTTCATATCCTACATATCCGGGAGGCGCTCCTATTAATCGGCTGACTGTGAACTTTTCCATATATTCACTCATATCAATTCTAATTAAAGCATCTTCGCTGTCGAACATATGCTTTGCAAGAGAACGGGCCAATTCTGTTTTACCAACACCTGTAGGACCCAGAAAAATAAATGTCCCAATTGGTTTTTTGGGGTCCTTTAACCCGATTCTGTTTCTTTGAATTGATTTTACGATTTTTACAATTGCTTCATCCTGACCAATAACTGCACCTTTGAGATCATCCGCCATTCGGCGAAGTTTATCTGTCTCAGCCTGCACCATCCTTTTGACAGGAATGCCTGTCATCATGGAAACCACTTCTGCAATATCTTCTTCTTCAATCGGATAACGCTTGTGTTTGCTTTCTTCTTCCCAGTCTGATTTTGCTTTTTCCAATTCTTCCTGCAAACGCTTTTCAGTATCTCTCAAAGAAGCCGCTTCTTCAAATTTTTGACTCTTGACTACTCTCCCTTTTTCTTGTTTTATGTTTTCTATTTTTCTTTCAAGTTCCAATATGTTTTCAGGAACATTGATGTTCTTTATATGTTTTCTGGCACCTACTTCATCCATTACATCAATCGCTTTATCCGGAAGTAATTTATCAGTCATATACCTGTCACTCATTTTCACACATGCTTCAATTGCCTCTCTGCTGTATGTTACATTGTGATAATCCTCGTATTTATTTTTAATATTGGTTAAAATTTCAATCGCTTCTTCAATAGAAGGTTGTTCGATGAGAACTTTTTGAAATCTTCTGTCTAATGCGCCATCTTTTTCAATATGCATTCTGTATTCATCCAAAGTAGATGCACCAATGCACTGCAACTCACCTCTTGCCAATGCAGGTTTAAATATGTTAGAGGCATCCAAAGATCCACTGGCTCCACCTGCCCCTACTATTGTGTGAATCTCATCAATAAACAAAATGACATCCCTGTTTTTTTCAAGTTCATTCATGATGGCTTTCATCCTTTCTTCAAACTGACCGCGATACTTGGTTCCGGCTACCAGAGCTGCCAGATCAAGACTGACTACTCTTTTATCAAACAGAACTCTTGACACTTTCCTTTGAATGATTCTTAGTGCAAGCCCTTCTACAATGGCAGTTTTACCCACTCCGGGTTCTCCGATTAAAATCGGATTATTCTTTTTTCTTCTGGAAAGTATCTGTGAAACACGTTCAATTTCATTTTCCCTGCCAACAATAGGATCAAGCGAGCCATTTTCAGCCAATCTGGTAATATCCCTTCCAAAATTATCCAATACAGGAGTCTTCGATTTCAATTGTCCGGCACCAGATGACTTGGGTGTTTTTTGCTGACCAAATTGTTTTCTTTCTTCACTGAATTCATCATCATCATCTTCATTGAATTCTGCCTGAGGTGGAGGTGTAGAAACAAAACCCAACTCAGCATTAAAAGAATCATAATCCACATTCAATTGATTCAAAATCTGTGTCGCTACATTCTCCTTGTTTTTTAAAATGGAAAGCATCAAGTGCTCTGTTTCCACCTGTGAACTTTTAGTGGCTTTTGCTTCCAGCACGGTAATACGAATGACTTTTTCCGCCTGCTTCGTTAATGGAAGTGAATTGATATTGGCAATGCTTTTCCCTGACTTGTCCTTTACTGTCATTTCTATCTCTCTTCTCAATCCTGACAAATCAACATTGAGTGACTTCAGAATTTTCACTGCAGTATTTTCTCCATCTCTTATCAAACCCAGCACCAGATGCTCAGTGCCTATAAAATCATTCCCCAAACGCAATGCTTCCTCTCTGCTGTACGAAATGATTTCTTTTACTTGTGTTGAGAAATTATTATCCATTCTCTTTGTTTTTAATTGTTACAATAATAACGATTATTTGAATCGATTTATCCTATAGTAAATATAAATGTTGATATGTTGAAAATTTGTTGCAATGACTGTTAATTTATTAATAAATGATTAAAATCATTATCAAACAAAAAATAAATAAAAAATTAGTAATCTTTACAATTTTCAATTATTTTACATCAATACTGTTATATCATGAATGTCAAAATAGATACCAAAGAAAAATTTTCGGTTATTATTCCTGAAGAAAGCACACTATCTGCTAATATGTCAGAAAAATTTCAGGAATTACTGCAATCATATCTTCAAAAGACAATTCCTCATGTCATTTTAAATTTAAAACACAGCGAACAAATAGATGAAAAAACAGTTGTAATGATTTTAACTGTTCAAAATCAATTTTATGCAAATAACTGCTCATTCGTCATTTGCGAGATTAATGAAAAAATAAAACCTTTATTCGAAGAAAGTGTAAATATAACTCCAACAGAAAGTGAAGCCTGGGACATAGTACAAATGGAAGAAATTGAAAGAGAATTAATGAAAGATTTCGAATAAGTATATTTTCAACAAGATTTTTATAGCACAATAAAATTATTTTACTTTGTTTTCTGTTACTATTTTAGGATGCAACTCTGCAATTCCTGCTCATGGCAGGAATCCAACTTCTCAGGTACTTCAAACTCAGGATAACAGTTTTCTCATTGATTGTGGTGAAGGCACTCAAATGCAGTTGTCTAAATTCAAAATCAAACCCAGTAAGATCAGTCATATTTTCATTTCTCATCTTCACGGAGATCATTATTTTGGTTTAATTGGCCTACTATCCAGTATGAGTTTAATGAACAGAATACAAGATATTCATATTTATGGACCTCCTCTTTTAAAAGAAATTATCTTGCTTCAATGCAAAGCATCCAACTCGGATTTTTCTTTTGATGTTCATTTTCATGAATTGAAGGAAAATGCTGTGATTGCCGAAACAAACAAAATGTTGATTTCTTGTTTTAAAGTTGAACATCAGATTGAATGCTGGGGATTTCTTTTCAAAGAAAAAAAGAATCCAAGAAGTATCGTTGCTGAAAAAGTAAAATCATTCGAAATTCCTGCATCATTCTATGAGCAATTACAAAAAGGAGATGATTATATCACCAAAAAAGGAACAATTATAAGAAATGAGGATGTAACGATTGCCAACGAAATTGCAAAATCTTATGCCTACTGTGCTGACACCATTTATGATGAATCGCTGATCCCAATCGTTAAGGAGGTAGATTTATTATACCATGAAACCACTTATCTTAAAGATCAGGAAGCCAAAGCTGCAGCGAGATTTCATAGCACAACCACACAAGCCGCGCAAATAGCAAAACAGGCAAAAGTGAAAAAATTGATGATTGGACATTATTCATCAAAATATGAATCGCTTGATTCTTTTCTTATAGAAGCCAAAGAAATTTTTGAAAATACTGAACTGGGAACTGAAGGGACCTGCTATTATGTATAAGAAATCAACATTGGTTTGCAAATTCCCGAATTCTATTTTGCAAATTATCACTAACAGGAACCAGCGGCATCCTTAATTCATTGTCAATCTTTTTCATTTCAAATAAAAAAGCCTTTATCCCTGCAGGATTATTTTCTTCAAACATCAAATCATAGGCAGCCATGAGTTGATCATTTAATATTTTGGCAGATTTGAAATCCTGGTTAATACAAGATTGGATAATAGATGTAATTTCCTTAGGATAGGCATTGGCTGCCACACTTATCAATCCATCCATTCCACAGGCCATTTGTGGCAGTGCCAGAGCGTCATCTCCACTTACAATCAAAAATCCCTGAGGTCTTTCTTTTAAAATTTTCATGCACTGCAACATATCTCCGCTCGCTTCCTTGATACCAACTATGTTCTCCACTTCATTTGCTAATCGTATTACTGTATCAGAATCGATATTTCTTCCGGTTCTTCCTGGAACATTGTATAAAATAATCGGTTTGGCACTGGCTTCAGCAATCAATTTATAATGCTGAAACAATCCTTCCTGTGTTGGTTTGTTGTAATAAGGCGAAGCACTTAAAATTGCTGTGGCAGCAGAAATATCTGATGACTCAATTTCTTTAATCAACTCTTTGGTATTATTACCTCCTATACCAACGACAACGGGTACACGACCATTGATATGATTGAATGTAAATTGAATGATTTCTTTTTTTTCTTCTTTAGTCAAAACAGGCGTCTCACCAGTGGTTCCCATTGTAACAACATATTGAACACCGCCATCAATAATAAAATCTATGAGTTTTCCAAGCGATTGGTAATCTACATCCAGATTTTTTTTAAACGGCGTAATGATTGCTACGCCAGTACCTTTCAAAACATTCATCTGAAAATAATTTAAGTGAAGTTAAAGCAAATTATACAAAAATAAAACCGACTTGAATCTAAATTGAATTTACAAACTTATTTTTCATGAATGTAAAACTGAAGAATTACGGATATAATTTACATCATTTGCATAAATAAACAGACATGTACCATTCTTGATCTCATCAATGATAGGTCTTGATAAATTAACCGGGACAGCCGGACATCCTAAACTTCTACCCAAAAATCCTTTTGATTTTATAAATGATTCTGACACATAAGATGCTCCGTGCAATACAATAGACCGCTCATTGGCAAGGTCATTGATTCCCCTCTCAAGTCCCTGCAAAACTAATGAATACCCGTTTTTACCCATGTACGTTTTAGTTGTTTCATAAAATCCAAGGCTGCTTTGATTGCTGGAAGGTTTATTGGAAAAATATTTTGCAAAAACTGTTCCTGAATTACGACCATGAGCAACATAGGTATTGAATAATAAACAACCTGATACAATATCAAAAACGAAAAGCCTTTTTTCGTTTGATGATTTAGAAAAATCAATTATTGATAAAATTTTTTGATTGACGATTTTTCCTGTGCGCCTCAAATTTTCAAAACCTTCCATTGCATACTTAAATGCATTTTCAGACAATCCGGATTCTTGCAAATGAAGTTGATAATACATCAGCATCAAATGCTTGGCTGATTCATTTTCATTATTACCCAACTTTTCACAACCCAAATAAGATGCAGATATTCCAACAGGGAAATTCAATAAAATGATTAATGTAAAAAAGAAAATTAAAAAAGATTGTAAGGAAAATAGTTTGTTCATATACGTTGGATTAAATGATTGGTTTAATAACAGACTGATTGATAAATGTCTGTTTGAAAGGGCGCATACGAAACTAAAACTAAATTAATTCAGCAGTTGAATTTCAATGTTAATGTTTATTCAATTTTGAATTATTGAAATATCACTTCATTGAGAGCAAACAATCTCTCAAACAATTATAATCTGCATCCATTTTGATGGACAATTTTGTTTTGTGAATGATATTTTCAATGGATTTAGGTAAAGATATTTTTTGATGAATAACCGGCTCTACAACATCATAAAATTTGACAGGATGAGCTGTTTCGGCGAATATGCCTTTTTGTAATGGATGGTTTGTCAGGTATTTTTCTAGGGCAGCATATCCAACTGCACCATGTGGGTCTAACAGATAATTAAAATCCCTGTAAATTCTTTCAATCGTTTTTTTGGTTTCATCATCCGTTATGCTAACAGATGAAAATACATTTTTCAGCGAAGAGACATCCATTTCAAACAATTGCTGTATCCTTATAAAATTACTTGGGTCTCCCACATCCATGGCATTAGAAATGGTGGCTACTGATGACTTTGGTTTATATACTTGCGTTTTAAGATACTCTGAAACTACGTCGTTGGAATTGCACGCAGCAATAAAATGCTTGATAGGCAAGCCAGATTTCATTGACAGCAAACCTGCACAAATATTTCCGAAGTTTCCACTTGGAACACTGATGACCACCGGATGCTTTTTATCTGTCCATTGTTTGTAAGCAAAAAAATAAAAAAACTGCTGAGGCAACCAACGAGCCACATTGATTGAATTAGCTGAAGTTAAGAAAAGGGATTCTTTCATTATAGGGTCACTAAAAGCCTGTTTAACCATGCGCTGACAATCATCAAAGGTTCCATTCACTTCTATTGCATGAATATTTTTTCCTACTGTAGTCAATTGTTTTTCCTGAACAGAACTAACCTTTCCGGATGGATATAAAATTATCACTTCAACGCCCTCCACATCATAAAAACCATCTGCTACAGCACCGCCAGTATCTCCGGAGGTTGCTACTAAAACTGTTACTTTTTTTTCATTGTCTTTTACAAAATAGCCCAAACATCTGCTCATGAATCTGGCTCCAATATCCTTAAATGCCAGGGTATTTCCATGAAACATCTCTAATGCGAAAATATTTTCACTGACAGAAACAAGCGGTATTGGAAAGTTAACTGTTTGTGCTACAATTTCCTTTAAAACGCTTTCAGGCATTGATTTTCCAACATAAGGACTCATTACTTCAAATGCAATTTCTTCATTGGGGATCATTTCAATATCCTTGATGATTGATGCATTCATTGAGGGAATATGTTTCGGAAAATACAATCCCTTATCCGGTGCTTGTCCGTTTATAGTGGCTTCCCTAAAATCAACATCGGGAGATTGTTTGTTAAGGCTGTAAAAAATCATTTCCAAAATTTTGATTACTAATTCAAATCCATTCTAATTAAAAATTTCGACACCTTTATTCTGAACAGTTGTCACATAAGTTTTGTATTCAATTCCTATTGGGTCATATACTGACTTCATCGTTTTTTCAATTGAATGAGCGATAGATTCAGTTTCACTCAACATGAATAAGGAAGGTCCGCTTCCGGAAATGCCTCCACCTAAAGCACCGGCATTCATACTTTTACTTTTAATTTCATCAAAACCAGGAATTAACTTACTTCTTACAGGCTCAGCTACGACATCATGCAGTGAACGTTTAATCAACTGGTAATCATTTTTTAAGAACCCTGATACCAATCCTGCAACATTTGCCCATTGAGTTACTGCATTTTTCAAAGTAATTTCTTTCGGAAGAATTTCTCTTGCATAAGAAGTTTTGATTTCTATTTGAGGATGAATAATTGTTATGAATAAAGGTGGCACATTCAAAGGAATAATATCCAGTGAAGGAGTATCACGAATCAATACCAAACCTCCATAAATGCAAGGTGCCAGATTATCCGCATGCCTTGAACCACTTGCCAGCACCTCTCCTTCCATAGCAAATGAAAGCAATTCTTTTTTGTTGAAAGGTTTACCTAACAATTCATTCGCAGCAACAACGATACCTGCAGCACTTGCAGCACTTGATCCAATCCCACTTCCAGGCTTTATTTTTTTCTCAATAATTATTTCAAATCCTTGTTTATTATCTAACGAATGCATCATTGATTGCAATGCGACACCTGCTATATTTTTTTCAGGGTCAACAGGGAGTTCAAATGAATCTATGTGTTTAATGATAATTCCCGGCTCTTCTTTTTGAATCAATTCAATGATATCAAAAGGTTCTTTCAAAGCCATTCCCAAAATATCAAATCCACAACAAATATTCGAAAGAGTGGCCGGTGATTTAACTTTAATGGATTGCATATATTAAATTTTAGATGCTCTGATAATGTCGGCAAATACACCACTGGCAGTTACTTCTGCTCCAGCTCCAGCACCCTTTACAACCAATGGTTGCTCCTTGTACCTGTCTGTATAAAACAATACTACATTATCTTTTCCATACAAATGGAATAAATCATGCTGAGGATGGATTTGCTGTAAACCAACAGAAGCTTTACCGTTTTCATAACTGGCAACAAATTTCAATTTGTTGCCTGCTTTATCCGCTTCATTGAACAATTGTTTAAAATGTGCCTCATGTTGATCCATGGCATTGTAAAAATCACTGACAGTACCCTTCATACATTCTTCCGGCATAAAACCCTTATTAAGGATATCATCCATTTCGATATACTCCCCGGCTTCTCTTGCCAGAATCATTATTTTCCTCATCACATCAGTTCCACCCAAATCCAAACGAGGATCAGGCTCCGTATAACCCTCCTCCTGTGCTTGCTTAACCACTTCTGCAAATTTCCTGTTGCCATCATAATGATTGAAAACAAAATTCAAAGTACCACTCAACACCGCTTCAATTTTATGAATACGGTCTCCGCTGTGAACCAAATCATTTATAGTGCTGATAATCGGAAGCCCAGCCCCAACATTTGTTTCAAACAAAAAAGGCGCATTGAATTCTCTTGACAGATCCTTTAATTTTTTATACCTTTCATAAGTTGAAGATGCGGCCACTTTATTACAAGCCACTACCGCAATACTTTTATGAAGCAACTGACCATATACAGATGCCACATCATCATTAGCAGTGATATCAACAAACACACTGTTTCTTAAATTAAGTTCCAATAAATCACTTACGAACTTTTGCAAATTTGCCATTTCAGCATCATTCAACAAATCATTCCACTTTTCAATATCAATTCCTGTTTCATCTATCAGCATTTTTTTACTGTTAATAATTCCTGTCAATCTGATATTCAATCTCATTTTATCCATTAAGAAAGCAGACTGTTTCTGCAATTGAGCAAGTAGTTTACTTCCCACATTGCCTGCGCCTGCTAAAAAGACATTCACTTGTTTGAAAGTGGTTTCAAAGAATTCCTCATGCAAAACATTGATTGTCTTCTTGACATCATTCGTACCAATAACCGCAGAAATATTTTTTTCTGAAGACCCTTGCGCTATCGCTATAATGTTAACGCCATTTCGTCCCATAGCACTGAACATTCTACCACTTACTCCAGTATGATTTCTCATATTCTCTCCAACAAGTGCTACAATCGATAGATTGTTTTCTATCTTAAGCGGTTCTACTTTTTGAAGTGCAATTTCATTTGAAAAAGCAGCATTAACAGAATTGACAGCTTTTTCGGAAGAATCGCCTTCTATTGCAACAGATATTGAATGTTCAGAAGAACTTTGTGTAATTAGAATTACATTTATCTTTTCATTGCTCAAAGATTCAAACAATCGTTTTGAAAATCCGGGAATACCAATCATTCCGCTCCCTTCCAATGTAATCAGACTTACATTATTGATACTTGAAATTCCTCTTACTATATTCTCATCGTTTTTATCAGCAGTTGCGATATTTTTAACGGTAGAAATTTTTGTGCCAAAATCATTGGGAGCAAAGGTGTTTTTAATCCATACAGGAATATTTTTAGCCATTACCGGTTGAATCGTCGGAGGATAAATTACTTTGGCCCCAAAATGAGACAACTCCATGGCTTCCTGATAAGAAATGTGAGGTATAATCTTTGCATTGGAACATAATCTCGGATCTGCAGTCATCATGCCACTTACGTCTGTCCATATTTCAAGATTGTTTACATCCAGCGATGAAGCAAAAATTGCAGCAGTATAATCCGAGCCGCCTCTGCCTAATGTAGTGGTGATACCTTTGGAATCAGCCGCAATGAAACCTGGAACAATGTATAATTTGGAATCGGAATTGTTGATATACTCTTTGATTCTTTTATTGGTTGCAGGAAAGTCTACCACAGCAGCACCAAAATAAGAATTGGTTACAATCAAATCTTTGGCATCCATCCATTGAGAATCAATTCCACTTTGTTTGAACGTTGCAGAAATTATTTGCGAAGACAAATATTCCCCATAACTGGCAATTCTATCTTTCGTTCGAGCGGTCAATTCGCCCAACATATAAATACCATCACACAAATGCTTGACTTCTGTACAAACTTTTTCCATCACATTCATCAAATCAATATTTACATTGGATGGAATCAGTTCTTTCACACAATCCCTGTGCCTTTGTTCAAATATTTTTAGTTTTTCAATGTACAAAACTTGTCCTTTTGATGCCATCATTGCTGCATCAAGCAGTAAATCCGTTACACCTCCCAATGCAGAAACAACCACAACTGTCCGATCCTTTTTCAAAGAATCAGCAACAATTGAAATGACTTTTTTAATATTATCGGAATTGGCAACCGAAGTGCCTCCAAATTTCAAAACTTGCATAAAGTAAAATTTAATGGTTAATCTGAATGATGTTCAGACTTTTAGTTTAAATACAGCCTAAGCCCTTTGGATAATATAATCAGATACAACCCTGACGGGTTGTGGTGGTAGATGTTGAGTACAACTTAGCAGAAAACTTATATTGTTTTACATTTATCATAGATGAGTACTAAGATAAAGTATTGTTTTAAATAAAACAATAGAGTGCTTTAATATTTGAAAATTATTCAAAAAATAGAGAAAAAATTGAATTATTGACAAAACACTTGTAAAGCAAATTGACATTGGCACTCAAACAACAACCATGATTATGCTGCTTTTGATAAGTTACTTAAAATCAAGCACTGCGTTAAAACGATAGACTTGGTGGGGTTGAATAGATACCCCAATGGAAGAATATGAAGTAGATAAACATATTTCACGATGCCCCAGCGAGGATACATCATAATCAAGCAATAAAGACATTACAATAGATAATGCATCTGAATAACCATAACTGCAGCATTCTCCGTAAAAATCTTCATTGCATGCAGTATTGATTCTGCTATGTCCTACATAGCCTGATTTACCTGAAGAAACCGCATGACATTTTGCACTGATATATGCATCTTCATTTGGAATTAGCATTTTAAAATTGGGTGGCAGTTTTTTTAAAGTTGCAATCAAAGTCTGATCATATTGATTTCTATCAGAAGGTATTTTGAAATATGATGAAGATGGATTCAGAATCACTGTGTTTAAAAATAGAACTGGATTCATACGAACCATATTCAATATGTGAATGATATCTTTTTCACTTAATGAACAAAACTTACTATTTTTAGCAGTATTGCAAACTTGATATTTCACATCTTTCCAGTCTTTAGAAAAAACACACAATGGATTAACAACTGTATCAAGGCTATTCTTTTTCTTGCAAAAAGGAAATTTTTTATCTGCAATACTTTCAGTAGGTAAACAAAATGATAAAACAATTATTATTGTAACAACAACATATTGAAAGGTTTTAGTGTAGTTCATGATATTTTGTTTTTAACTTTGATTTTGAAATTATTTTATAAAGTTTAAAATAAAAGTTAATGTAATATTAAAAACACCTTAACCAAGTAAACTTTACCAAAATATTTATTTAAAAATTAAAACAATCAAAATATGAACATGATCGAGCGACTGAATTGGCGTTATGCCGCAAAAGCAATGAATAAAAAAGTTGTACCGCAGGAGAAAATTGACAGAATTCTGGAAGCCGCAAGATTAGCTCCTACATCCAGTGGTCTTCAGCCTATTGAAGTGATTGTTATCACAAACCAGGAATTGAAAGATAAAATTAAAGCCGTTTCCAATAATCAGTCGATGGTTTCAGATTGTTCACATTTGCTGATTTTTACAGCATGGGATACTTATACCACTGAAAGAATCAACAAAATGTTTGATCTAACAAATGAAACAAGAGGATTTACCAATGAGGGCTGGGAGAATTATCGTAACTATTTACTGGGTGCTTATCCAAACAGAAGTAACGAAGAAAATTTCAATCATGCTGCCAAACAAGCTTATCTTGCTTTTGGTATAGCCATTGCAGCTGCAGCTTTTGAAGAGGTTGATTGTACTCCAATGGAAGGATTCAATAACCAGGCTTTAGATGATTTACTGGGGTTAAAAGAAAAAGGATTAAGAAGCGTGTTAATGCTTCCAGTTGGTTACAGAGATTCAGAAAAAGACTGGTTGGCAAGTTTGAAAAAAGTGAGAAAATCAAAAGAAGATTTTATAACTGAGATACATTAATTCATTCAAACAACTTGAGTCTACCCCAAAAATACTAACTTTAAATTGAACATTATTTTCATAGCTAATATTTTTATATTTAAATTGTAAAGTGAAAAAACGTTTCCTTTATTTTTTATTGTTACTTGCTTTTTTATCTGATTTTTTTTTCGTTTATGACAAATTAAAATCTAGAAATAGATTAATTGAATTAAAGAAACAAATTGAAAACCAAAAAGTTGCTACTAAATGGTTTGGAACTAAACTATACAATGAAATTAAGTATAAACGAATGATTCGTAATGAGATAAGAAATGTATTACCAATTAACAATAAATCACTTATTTTCTTGGGAGATTCTTTTTTTGAATATGCTGAAATATCTGAACTCTTTCATAATATTTATTTCAAGAACAGAGGCGTTGCAGGAGAAACGACTTATGAAATTAATATCAGATTACAAGAGATATTAAAACATAAACCAAAAGGAATCATTATTCAGGGTGGTACCAATGATATAATTCAAGACACTCCTGTTATATATACTTTAAAGAATTTCAATGAAATGATTAAGGAGATTAGAAAGGAGTCACCCAATACGTTGATTTACATTCAAGAAATCCCCCCAAAAGCTAATACTCTATATAATGATAAAGCTCAGAAAATTAATTCTAAGTTGAAAGAAATCTGTAAAAAAACCAAGGTGATTTTCATAAATTTAACTGAGTCCTTCACTGAAAAAGAAGGAATGATTAACAAACAACTTTTCAGTAATGATGGCATACATTTTAATGGTCAAGGATACTTGAAATGGAAAGAAGTTACACTAAAAAATATAATAAACTAAGGCAAACCTTTTATTACCTCCTTTTTTATAGGCAATCTTTTTATTGGAAGATTTGAAGGCCTTGGAACCAGGACGGGCTTTATATTTACAGGTGGAGCAGTATACTTTTCGGGCATTTTACGAATAGACTCCCATTTATCCGGATATTTTTTTTCAACATCTTTTCTTGGCTCAAATGATTTTTTCTCAGGTACAGGCGGCAGTTTTATTTTTTCATCAACTACTTTTTCAGTTTTCTTTTTCTCTTTTTGCTCCTCTTTAATAATTGGTTTCTTGATAATAGGAACATCTATATTAATTTGATTCTGTATCTCTTCTTTATTTATCTGCTCCTGCTTGATTGGATTATCAGCTGAGTATATTATAGAAGGTCTAGCAATAGCTTTGTCTTTTAATTCAACATTGGGTTTATATATTTGCAAGCGATTTTCTCTGATGTCAATATAACCAGGCTTATCTGTTGCATCTGTATTAAAGATTTTCATTTTCTGCCTGCTTCTTTCCTCCCATTCATTTTTTGAAGGACCATTAACAAAAATTTGTCTGTTGTTTTCATCTTTCTTTTTTCCGGCAATGATGTATTTTGAATATTGCAAAAATGTTTGATTTCTTTGGACATGGTAACAATGGTCACTTACATTTTCTGAGGTCAAAAAATACAGCGGAATAAATGACCAGTAATAGTAAGGCAAATCTGAAGGACCTGTAACGTATAGAATTGAAATGTCAATATCGGGTCCTAATGGTGACCAGCCATAAAAGTCAGCCCCGCTTCTCCATATGACCCATGCAGGACTCCATTCATTAGCTGGTATCCATATCCAACCATAATAATTATCATAGAACCATCTCCCATAATGGAAAGGTGCCCAACCCCATTCATAATCCGAAACCCATAACCAATTGTATTCATTAGTCCAAACCCAATGTCCTTTTGTTCTGTATGGATGAAAATCTACTGTTGAATGAGGATGCCAAACATAACCATATGTAGGATAAGAAATCCAATCTCCATAAGGTGACAAATAATCATAAAAATATTGAAAACTTACAGATGAATGGCGTTGACCATTGGCATTTTGCAAAAGCGACAAAAAGAATAAAACAGCAACAAATATTTTTGAAATATTTCTTTTCATCATGTGCATTTTTAATATTTTTAAATTAGTCATCTTCGCCTATAATTTTAGCATGAACTTTACCTCAAAGCAATATTAAGTTTGTAAAATTTTAAAATAATTGATGCCAGACATTCTGATTACTGATATTTTCAGCATTCAATATTGTTGAAGAAATCTTACATTTGATAAAAATCAATCATGATTAAACATTACTTATTTCTATCAGCATCTATATTTTTATTGCTTTCTTGTAACAATAAAAAATCTTCCATGAATATCAAATCGGAAAATGTCAGTTATCAGGACGATTCTGTTAAACTATCCGGATTCGTTGCTTATGACTCTACTATCACTTCAAAGCGGCCAATTATTCTTATTATTCACGAGTGGTGGGGATTGAATGATTATGTTAAAAGAAGAGCGAAGCAACTTGCATCACTGGGGTATTTGGTTATGGCAGTAGATATGTATGGCAATGGCTCAACGGCATCAAGTGTTGAAGATGCTGCAAAAATGTCCGCTCCTTTTTATCGTGATAATGAAATGTCTAAAAAACGTTTTGATGAAGCATTGAAACAAATTAAAACCTATAGCCAGGCAGACACAACTAAAATTGCGGCAATTGGTTATTGTTTTGGCGGATCAATGGTATTGAACCTTGCCAAAATGGGTGAACCTTTCAAAGGTGTTGTGAGTTTTCATGGTGGCTTGGCAGGAATACCCGTAAAAAAAGAATTACTTCGCGCTAAAATTCTCGTATGCCATGGAGCAGATGATCAATTTGTAACAGCTGAGGAAGTTAATCACTTTAAAAAAGAGATGGATTCGGTTCATGCAGATTATCTATTCAAGGAATACAAGGGTGCTACACATGCTTTCTCAAACCCCGATGCGACTGAATGGGGTAAAAAATTCAATATACCTATTGCCTACAATGCTGCAGCAGACTCAGCTTCATGGGATGAAATGAAAATCTTTTTAGATGGAATTCTTAAATAACCTCAAATAATTAAAACAATAAGAATTTATCTTTAAAAACTCCAATTGTATTAAAAATTCAACTTTTAAGTGCTTCAAACTATCTCACCAACTTTGGATTAATATTAGCCTTTTAATCTGTAATTTTGCAATATTCTCATTTCAGCGGAAAATCAAGTAAAAAACACTTGAATAATAAAGGGTATACGCTGCAATATTAATATTTCAATTTTACTAACAATAATCATGGAATCTAATATAATCAAAGAACATTCACATCAAACAGATAACATTGCTTTAGAAAGTGTAGTTATCAGATTTTCAGGTGACTCTGGAGACGGAATGCAGTTAACCGGCTCTCAATTTACCGACACTGCCGCTTTTTTAGGCAGTGATTTAAGTACATTTCCGGAGTTTCCCGCTGAGATTCGTGCTCCAATTGGAACAGTAGCAGGAGTAT
>CANFOP010000012.1 GCA_947448685.1 Chitinophagaceae bacterium
ATATGTATATTTGTGACATGAATGAATCTATAAATAGCCAAATTGAAGCAAAGGTTAAGCGTGCAAAGCCTGGGCATATTTTTCTGCCATCTGATTTTAAGGACTTAGGAACCTCTACTGCTATAAGAAAAGCGCTCTCTCGATTGGTAGAGCAAAAAGTACTTGTACGGATGGGTCAAGGTATTTATGCGACACCAATTCACGATAAAGTATTTGGAGATGTACTTCCTTCTATGGAAGAGATTGCAGTGACCTTGGCTAAAAAAGATCATGTCAAAATCATGCCTACCGGTCAATATGCTTTAAATAAAATTGGTCTTTCAACTCAAGTACCTATGAAAATGGTATATCTAACCAATGGTACTAAAAAAAATATCTCCCTTGGGAAAAGCTCAATTGTATTTCAGCCAACTACCACAAAAAAATTAGCTATGATTGGTACAATTACCAGTTTGCTTTTTTTGGGTTTAGAAGAGTTGGACTTAGATAATCTTTCAGAATCAGATGTAAATAAAATAATCAACTTGCTTAAAAAAGAGGATGAAAAAAAATTAAAACATGATTTGAAATTAGCACCTGCAAGAATAAGTGATTTCGTTATTAAGAATTTTATAAATCAAAAGATATGATTGGTTGGCTTCATAAATTGGATGATGATTCACGACGAACATCATTAAATCAAGCTTCAATAAAGTCTGGAATTACCCCAAAGGCTTTTGAAAAAGATTGGTGGGTAACGCTTGTATTGCAATTATTATTTACTTCAAAGTATGCACCATACTTTGCATTCAAGGGTGGAACATCATTAAGTAAAGGGTGGGGAATAATAGATCGATTTTCAGAAGATATTGATATTGCGTTAAGTGCAGAAGCATTTGGAAAAAAGTACATTGACAATCCTTCAAAAACATTTGTAGAGCAGTTAAGGAGAGCAGGATGCTTATTTACAAGCAATGAGATTACAAATGAACTTAAAGAACAGTTTGAAAAACTTAAAATTGCTGACCAACTTTATTCTATTGAAGTGGAAGCTATAAAAGCAGATATGCCTGATACAGATCCGCAAACAATTTATGTAAATTATAAGTCTTTGTATGATCCCAATCCCTATTTGCCGGATAGAGTAAAAATTGAATTTAGTGTTCGTTCGCGGAGAGAGCCTAACGATAGCCGGCAAATGCATACCTTATTAAATCATTATTTCCCCAATGAGATTTATGAAGAGGAAACATTTCCTGTAACGACTATTCAACCTAATAGAACGCTAATTGAAAAAATCTTGTTGTTGCATGAAGAATATAATCGTGAAGATGAAAATAAAATGAGGACTTACAGAATGTCTCGCCATTATTATGATTTATTTCGAATTAATCAGTTGCCCGAATATTCAAAAGCATTAGATAACAATCAATTTATTGAGGACATTATTGAGCATAGAATATCATATTCAAGACTCAGGCATTTTGATTACAATACCCTTTGTATTGGTCGTATTTCAATCATCCCGTCAGCATCCGTATTACCTGCGTTGCAGAATGACTATGAAGATATGATCAAGGAAATGATGTATGGTAATGTGCCGACATTTTCAGAAATAATGAATACGGCAAAGGAAATTCAAGAACGATTTAATCAAAAACTATAATAGAAAGTTTTTTTGCTACTGAATATCATTTTAGACAAGCGTAAAAATTCATAAAAATTGCCTTTGTTCATTAAACGGGTGTAATTTATGCCCTTGTTATTTTTTGCTGGTTTTGACCATTCCTTACTTTTTATTCCTGTACCCCATTTGTACCCCGCCTCTGAAAACCTGTACTGGTAAGGGTTTTAAAGTTTTGTATCGGAAAGTAAGTGGCAAAAACAATCACCTAAAAAACAGCCAAAAAAAACATTAAAACCCTTACTTAGTAAGGGTTTTAATGTTTAATCATTTTTGTTTGGAAAATTTATTTTTTTGCATTTTTGGGTAATATTTGTACCTTATTTGTACCTTTGGTGAAATTAGTGATATTTACAAAGAAGGTATAAAAATATATTGTCACAATTTGACACAAAATGTCTTTAATTGTCTTAAATTGTACACTAAATTAGGGATAAAACAGATAAATTATGAGTTCGAATATTGAAATAACCAGGGTTTGCGAGCAATGCAAAGATGATTTTGTTGCAAAGACAACCACCACTCTTTAGCTGCCGTTGAAGTTTCTGATGCAAATTGCCATAAAAGAAAACCCATCAAAGCACAAACAGGAAGCAATGAAACAACAATACCAATATTAATTAATTTAGATTTTTCAGTAAAAATTGATGAACTCATAAGTCTTCCATTGAAAGTTTAATGTAATAATTTACTTATCGTTACTGATTTTGTCTTTTTGTACAGGTGAATAATCTGTTTTTAATTGTCCGTTTACTTTTATTTTATCAAAGTAACATTTTGCTCCGGTTGCAGAGTTGATGTCTTCTACATTTTGGATGTGAAAATGCAAGTGTGGTTCTGAAGAATTGCCCGAATTGCCGCATAGTCCAAGCAATTGCCCCTGAGCAATTTTTTGTCCTTGTTTAACCACAATGGAATGTTGTTTGAAATGAGCGAAAAATAAATACTCATTGTTTTGTGTCTTAATAATTACGGAATTTCCCGGTATGTACATTGGATTGAACATACCTGGTACATTGTCTTTTATACCATCCACTACCAAAACCACTTCGCCCTCGCATGGGGCTATGATTTCTTTTTCAAAAACATAATAATCCTCATTGGTCTTCCCTTCTGTTTTGTATGAAATGCCTTTTTCATTGGTTATTAAAATATCAAAGGCGTTTTTTTGTGCTTCGTTTTCTATGTGATGGTTCAATGCTTTGGTATCGCCACCCCAGATAACAGTCCATTCGTCTTTAAATGGTAAAATGAGTTTTGTTGTATTACGAACCAATGTAGGCAAATCACTTTCTTTGAAAGGAGCAACAAACAATCCATTTATTTTAGCATTTTCATCCACCGAAATATTAACGGCAAACAATGCATTTTCAAAATTTGTTTTATAAGACGCGTAAGTCTGTTCGTATTTTACAAATTGTCGTTTGGTTATTTTTCCTGCCTGTTGTTTTAGGCCAATCAGGAATTCTTTGGTTTGATCAAGAGGCAATGCGTTTTGCATTTCTGTTGAGAAACTTGAAAATATGGCATCAAAGTTTTCTGCGTTATAATTATACTCAAAACTGTCTGCAACAGTTTTATACATTGTTTTTACAGGTTGACCAAATGCAATATTTGTCACGAGTATCAAGTTTAAAAGTGCTACTATTATTTTCATTATTATATTCTTTAAAAGTGTATTCTTACAAAGCTAACCCAATCGCTATTCCCATTTGCCAACTTCTGATATATTCATCCGGATAGAATTTACTCAATGTTTTTTTGAATAATGCCGGACCGGCATAAACATGTAAATATAGAGATTGAATTTGCTTTTGCCAACCGATATTTAAGAAGGTTTGAATATTGCCTTGATAGGCTCTACTTGCTTTTTGGTTTATTAATAGAAAAGGATTGGACAGCATATATTCTTGCAATGAAAGATAAAAAGCAGAAAAATTTCGAACCGCTTTTTCTTTTTTAATTCGGTGTGCCAGATTAAAATAATACCTGGATTCTACCGATCCAAATACCGAGAAAGCAAACTGATGCTTACTTTTTGAGGAATCATACAAATCGCCAAAAGTTTGAACATTGACTGCTGCACCACTTTCCAATAGTATTGTTAATGATTTTTTTATTTTTCTTTCGTAAGGAACAAGTCAAAAAATTAGTTGAAGAAAGCATAATTTTATATAACGACAAAAGGCCTCACTTGGCATTGAAGATGAAAACGCCAAATCAGGTCTATTATGAAAAAATCCCGACAACCTGAGGCTACCGGGATAATTTTAAAAACTGTCAACCTATTTTAGGACTATACAAATAAAGAAATTAGTCTTCATTTCTGCTAAGTGAATAGATTACTAAACCAAATCCAATTTTATTGATTGCATCAGCAATATTGTAAACGATGTCCATAGCGTGGGAAGCGGCTGCAGGATCATTCACTAAGTGAATTCCGAATAAGCCACCTGGAGTTCCTAAGATATATCCTAAAGGGTAAATTGCCCAACCTACTAACACAAACCATGCAAGAATTCTGGTAGCTTTTGCTACTTGTGGGCCTGCAGTTTGAGATAATTTTGCAACTTCTCCAAACCAAATTAAATATGCAATGTAGAAATATGCTGCACCCGAAATAACGCCCCAAAGTACACTATTGTCACGATCGATTGTCTCTCCGAAATAGCCTGTTACTAACATTACCAGTGAAGCAAGAATTAACTTCCAAAGTAAACCAATTTTTGCACCAGCTTTTTTGGTAATCAGATAGAATTCAACACACATCAAAGGAACAGTCAGTATCCAGTCAACATATCTGAAAAAGGTAGGAGAATCTCCTGTCTCCAAATTGTAACCCCTCATGTAGTAGTAATGAACTGCTGCGATGAAAGTAATTAATCCTGATACTAAAACTGATGTTCTCCATTTTTGAGAAGTGTTATTCAATTCAAAAAAGAAGAAAACAGATGCTGCCATCATGGCCATTGTGCCGATAAAAAACGTGAACGCCACGTAATTATCGGGTGCGATTTTTAAGTGTTCCATTTTTAAATAGATTTTTGGTTTTTCCTACTCTTTTGGATTTTCGGTTACTCCCCAGTTTGATTGGTTTCTGGTCTCCATATTCTAATAACATTCATAATTTAAAAATGTTTAACTAATTTTAATATAAATTAAACAAAGTTATTTAATAATTGATTGTCAATTAGTTAAGTCTTTTAAAAAATATATTATGTAAATAAAATGCAGATATTAATTAGAGAAAAGCAAAATAATTTCTACTACACTAAAACGACCGCCTATTTACTTTTTATACTATATCGCATTTGTACTATGCCTCTGCAAACCTTTACTGGTTAGAATTTTAGATTTTTATCATTAATGAAAGCAATCTAATGAAGGCTATCACTTTTATAATCGACTTTTTAAGGTTAATTTTTTTCTTCTCCTTTTTTCAATCTTAGGAAATTTGATATTATTTTAAATAAAATCAATAATATTATAAAAATATAAACAAAAATTAAAAAAAATAAAAATTATGTTTGAATATATTTAAAATATGAGTTGATTAATTAAATTGTGTTTAATTAGTTTATAAAAATCAATTTAAATATTCTTTTTATGTGCGGAATCCTTGGAATTTTCTCTGAAAGTCAACATGTTTCTCATCTTAGACAAACAGCATTGAATATTTCTAAAAAAATTCGTCATCGCGGTCCAGACTGGTCTGGGATTTATGTAAGTGATAAAACTATTCTTTGTCATGAAAGACTTGCCATTGTAGATCCTAAGTCGGGCAAACAACCATTATTCAATAAAGAGAAAAATATTGCACTGGCTGTTAACGGTGAAATATATAATCATCGAGAGATTCGGAATTCTTTACCTGACTATGATTTTTTAACTGAGTCTGATTGTGAAGTAATTCTTGCTTTATATCAAAAAAAAGGAAAGGATTTTTTGGAAGATTTGAATGGCATCTTTGCTTTTGCGCTGTATGATGAAAAGCAAGATTGTTTTTTGATTGGCAGAGATCATATGGGGATTGTACCGTTGTACATGGGTTGGGATACGGAAGGCAATTTATATGTTTCTTCTGAATTGAAAGCATTGGAAGGTCAATGCAAAAGAACAGAGGAGTTTCCGCCAGGGCACTATCTCTTCAGCAAGGATTCAATGTCACCTGTTCAATGGTATCAAAGAGAATGGCAACAATTTGATTGTGTAAAAGAAAATAAAACTGATATTTCAACTTTAAAAAAAGGGCTGGAAGATGCGGTACATCGACAACTCATGTCAGATGTACCTTATGGTGTTCTTTTGTCTGGCGGCCTTGATTCTTCCATCGTATCTGCTATTGCTAAAAAATTCTCATCCATGAGAATAGAATCAGATGATAGTCAGCAAGCTTGGTATCCCCAATTACATTCGTTTGCCATTGGTTTGGAAGGTTCTCCTGATCTTGCAGCAGCTCGTAATGCTGCAAAACATATTGGGTCCATTCATCATGAAATTCATTTTACCATACAAGAGGGAATGGATGCTTTGAGGGATGTGATTTATCATTTGGAAACTTATGATGTTACTACTGTCAGAGCATCAACCCCAATGTATTTATTAGCCAGAGTGATAAAATCAATGGGAATCAAAATGGTATTGTCGGGTGAAGGAGCAGATGAAATTTTTGGAGGATATCTTTATTTTCACAAAGCACCAAATGCAAAAAGTTTTCATGAGGAAACGGTTAGAAAACTAAGTAAACTTCATCTTTATGATTGTTTGAGAGCCAATAAATCATTGATGGCATGGGGAATTGAGGGAAGGGTTCCTTTTTTGGACAAAGAATTCATGGATATAGCTATGCAAATAAATCCGGAAGACAAAATGGCAGGTAATGGGAAAATTGAAAAATGGATTTTAAGAAAAGCGTTTGAAGACTATTTGCCTGAATCCATTGCCTGGCGTCAAAAAGAACAATTCTCAGACGGAGTGGGGTATGGATGGATTGACTCATTGAAAGCAAAAGCACAGGAATTAGTTTCAGATGACATGATGAATAAAGCAGTTCATCGTTTTCCCATCAATACACCTCAATCAAAAGAAGAATATCACTACAGATCTATATTCAGCGAACTGTTTTCTTCTGACTCTGCAGCACTTTGTGTACCTTCTGTGAAATCTGTTGCATGTAGTACACCTGAAGCGCTTGCCTGGGATGCTTCTTTCCAAAATCTAAATGACCCATCCGGAAGAGCAGTCAGTGCAATTCATAATGATGCTTACAAATAATTCAATTTATTTTTTCATTTATTGAATTTGATTATTATTCTTTACGTTAGTAATAATTTGCTTAATGGCTTGTTCAATTTTGTAATAGCATTTTTGTATTCTGTTTAAACAAATAGAAACTCTTTCGTGCCCACATATTGAAATGGCAAATAACTATGATTGGAAACATTCATTCATTGGGTAATAATTGTAATTTCGCGTCTTAAATAATTTAATATGGATAACACAAAAAATAACAATGAAGAAGCTAAATGCCCATTTACAGGTGCTACTGCTTCATCTATGAATGGCAGTATGGCTAAAGGAACCAGAAATCAGGATTGGTGGCCACATCAATTGAGATTAAATATTTTGAGACAGCATTCTGATTTATCCAACCCAATGGAAAAGTCTTTCAATTATGCAGATGAATTTAAATCGCTGGATTTGAATGCTGTAAAGCAAGATATTATCAAGGTAATGACTACTTCGCAAGAATGGTGGCCTGCTGATTATGGTCATTATGGTCCTTTCTTTATAAGAATGGCCTGGCACAGTGCAGGAACATACCGTGTAACTGATGGTCGTGGAGGTGGGGGAGCAGGGATGCTAAGATTTGCGCCGTTGAACAGCTGGCCCGACAACACTAACTTAGATAAAGCAAGGTTGTTATTGTGGCCTATTAAAAAGAAATACGGAAAAAAATTATCATGGGCTGATTTGATGATATTAGCAGGAAACTGTGCTCTTGAATCAATGGGTTTCAATACGTTTGGTTTTGCAGGAGGTAGAGAAGATAAGTGGGAACCTCAAGAAGATGTTTACTGGGGTTCTGAGAGAGAATGGTTAGGAGATAAAAGATATTCCGGAGATCGTGATTTGGAAAATCCATTGGCTGCTGTTCAAATGGGATTAATATATGTAAATCCTGAAGGCCCTAATGGCAATCCTGATCCCATTGCCGCTGCTCGTGATATTCGCGAAACATTTGCCAGAATGGCAATGAACGATGAAGAAACAGTTGCCTTGATTGCAGGTGGTCACACATTTGGAAAAACACATGGCGCAGCAGATCCCAGTAAATATGTTGGAAAAGAACCCGCTGCTGCCAGTATTGAAGAGCAAGGTCTTGGTTGGAAAAATTCTTTTGGTAGCGGTAATGCTGAAAACACCATTACCAGTGGATTAGAAGGAGCATGGACTACAACTCCTACAAAATGGAGCAATAACTATTTTGAGAACTTATTTGGTTTTGAATGGGAATTAACCAAAAGTCCTGCAGGGGCTCATCAATGGAAACCTAAGGCAGGAGGTGGTGCAGGAACAGTTCCTGATGCACATGATGCTTCCAAAAACCATGCACCAACAATGCTTACAACTGATTTGGCATTGAGGTTTGATCCTGCTTATGGACCCATTTCAAAAAGATTTTATGAAAATCCCGATCAATTTGCAGATGCATTTGCCAGAGCATGGTTTAAATTAACTCATCGTGATATGGGGCCTAAGTCTCGTTACCTTGGTCCGGAAATTCCTGCGGAAGATTTGATTTGGCAAGATCCAATTCCTGCTCTCACACATAAATTAGTTGATGAGACTGATATAGCCTCCCTGAAAAAACAGATTGTTGAATCAGGGTTTTCTATTGCTGAATTAGTGTCAACTGCGTGGGCTTCTGCCTCTACTTTCCGTGGTTCTGATAAAAGAGGTGGAGCTAACGGTGCGCGTATACGCTTTGCCCCACAAAAATATTGGGCAGTAAACAATCCGGCCCAATTATCGAAAGTGTTGGAAAAGTTAGAAGTAATTCAAAAAGGTTTCAATGAATCTCAAACTGCGGGTAAGTTGATTTCAATGGCTGATACAATTGTACTAGCAGGATGTGCTGCCATAGAGAAAGCTGCAAAAAATGCAGGTCACCAGGTTGTGGTTCCATTTACTCCCGGCAGAACGGATGCGCTAGAATCTCAAACGGATATTGAATCATTTTCTGTTTTGGAACCTATGGCAGACGGGTTTAGAAATTATATTAATCCGCGCATAAATTCTACAGCAGAAGAATTACTGATTGATAAAGCACAATTGCTTAATTTAACTACTCCTGAAATGACTGTGCTGATAGGGGGTATGCGTGTGTTGAACACTAATTTTGATCATACAAAACACGGAGTATTTACAGAACGTCCGGAAGTATTGACAAATGATTTCTTTGTTAATTTGATTGATTTTGGAACAACCTGGAAAGAATCATCTGTATCAAAAGGTCTATTTGAAGGAATCGACAGAGTAGCTGGAAAAACTAAATGGACAGCTACAAGGGTTGATTTGATTTTTGGATCAAACTCTGAATTACGCGCTCTCGCTGAAGTATATGCTTGCGAAGATGCTCAGGAAAAATTTGTAAATGATTTTGTTGCAGCATGGAACAAAGTAATGAACCTCGATCGATTTGATGTAAACTAAAATCAGCAAAATTGGAATTCGATGGCGGTCTTTTTCAGGCCGCCATTTTTTATTTGTAATTGATTTGAAATAATAGATTAAGCAAGAAAATTAGTTTAATTGCAAGCTCAGTTTATAATTGAAGTAGCCCTGCCTTATATAATTGATTGATGGGTTTGTTATCCCAAAATAATTCAAAATCTTCCAATCCTGCATTATTGTAATTGTCTTTTATTTCTTGCAATGTCATTAACCTGTCATTATTGACCGAAAGTGACGGTATAAGGTCATGCAGCCATTTCCCTTGGTCTTTATCCACTTTGATTGTAATGGTATTTTTTCTTGTTTCAAATGTCAATTGAGCCAACTCCCATTGATTTCCTTTTTTAGATTTTGTAATAAATTCTATGAATGGTTTTGTTCCAATGAAAACAACTTTTGTATCAGGTTTTTGTTTAGGAAGTTCTTCCTCAGACAAAATATTGATGATGTGATCTTTATTGATAATGGTTTTGGGTACTTTCATATCAAACCATTTGTATAGTGGTTCATCAAGCCCAATCTCCTGCATATAATTAAACAATGATTTCTTCAATCCATCTGAAAACAAATCATGGATTGTTCCGCTTTCATCTATATGTTCAATGTCATTATCTGCAAAACTAATTATAGTTTCTTTTGCTTTTTTTACTCCAAATTTTTCAGGATCTAACCCTACAGGGCTATGGGCTGTCATAGTAAACTGATGCCAATAGGCTGATTTCATAACGCCGGCTTTGAAAAGTTGTCTGACCATTTCAAGGCTGTCGATGGTTTCTTGAGCTGATTGAGTTGGAAATCCATACATAAGATATGCATGAACCATGATGCCGGCTTCAGTAAAATTCCTGTTGACTTTTGCTACTTGTTCTACTGTAATTCCTTTGTTGATTAATTCCAAAAGGCGATCGCTCGCCACTTCAAGACCACCTGATACTCCGATGCAACCGCTTTCTTTAAGCAGCAGACAAAGATCTCTTGAGAATGACTTTTCAAAACGAATATTTGTCCACCAACTTACAATCATTTTTCTTTTGATGATTTCAATTGCTACAGCTCTCATGAGCGAAGGAGGAGCGGCTTCATCTACAAAGTGAAATCCTGTTTCACCTGTTTTTGATATTAGTTCCTCCATTCTGTCGCAAATCATGCTTGCAGTTAATGGTTCATAATGTTTGATATAATGTAAGCTAATGTCACAAAATGTGCATTTGCCCCAATAGCATCCATGCGCCATCGTTAGTTTGTTCCATCTTCCATTGCTCCAAAGGCTGTGCATAGGATTGATGATTTCAATGGCCTGTATATATTTATCAAGAAATAGATCAGTGTAATCAGGGGTTCCAGTGTCTGATTGTTTGTAATCTTTTGAAAAAGGATTGTTTATATACATCACTTTTCCATTTTCTAGAAGATAGGTTCTGATTAATTCTTCTTTTGTTTTTTTACCTTCAATAAATGCTATAAGATTTTCAATTGGTGCTTCTCCGTCATCCAGTGTTATGAAGTCAATGAATTCAAAAACCCTGGGTTCTTTCAGGCTTCTAAGTTCTGTGTTCGCAAAACCTCCACCCATCAGTATTTTGATAGACGGATAATTTTTTTTGATGAATTGTGCACAACGAAATGCAGAAAACAAATTACCTGGAAAAGGAACAGAAAGCGCAACAATTGAAGGGCTGATTTTTTCTATTCTTTCAATTAAAATGTCAATCAGGAATTGGTCTGTAAAACTTAATGGCATTGCAAGTGAGGTATAAATCTCATCAAAACTATTGGCACTTCTTCCTAATTTTTCCGCGTATCTGCTGAATCCAAATTTTTCATCAACACACTCTTTTATAAAATCGCTTAGGTCTTCCAAATACAAAGTTGCAATGTGCTTTGCCTTTTCAGTTGTCCCCATATTACCAAAAGCCCAGCTTAAATCATCCAGTTGCAGAAACCTGTCTGCCTCAGGCAAAAAATGTCTGCTTGCAATTTGGTAGGCCAAAGTAGGTTGATGACCTTGTAAAAATGATATTACAGAATCAATAGATTCTAAATACTTATCTTTTAAAGAAATAATTCTTTTTGCATTTGTGGAAAATTTTTCCCAGGATATATCATTGGTATCAGGGCATGCTGAAAATAAACGCCTAAGACCTTGTTGGCTGAAAATGGCTAATGTAACTTCAATGCCAAGATCGCTTTGAAAAGAAGAAACCTGCTTGGTATTCAAAAACCCCTTTAAATAAGCCGTTGCAGGATATGGCGTATTCAATTGTGTAAAAGGAGGTGTTATTAAATATACAGTTCTCAAAAAATAAAACTTTTTTGTTGATATTATGATGCTCTAAAAATTATAATTTAACAGATTTCTCAAATTAATCAAGATGTTTGTACGAAAATATTCTATAAATTCAAGTAATCAAGTAATTTGACAATAAAATATTTATTTTAAAGTGCCATTTCTTTTACCTGTAAAAATTTAATAGATGAGAATATATTTTTCATTTTTAATGTGCTGTCTGATTTCATTGGAAAGCTGTGCTCAAAAGTCATCAAATCAACAAAAAGATCATAAGAGTGTAAAAACTGAAATGAAGGCAAGCAACAATAATCTTATGCTTGATACCATTACATTAGGAGGAGGTTGTTATTGGTGTGTAGAAGCTGTTTATGAAATGCTGGAAGGAGTTAAGAGTGTCGAGTCAGGATTTTCAGGTGGTTCTATAAAGAACCCAACTTATCATGAGGTTTGTATGGGCACAACAGGACATGCTGAAGTAGTTCAGATTGTATATGACTCAAGTAAAATTCAATTACTGGATATATTTAAAGTTTTTTTCACTGTTCATGACCCTACAACACTTAACAGTCAAGGTGCGGATGTAGGAGAACAATACAGGTCGGTAATATTTTACAGAAACGATTATCAGCAAAAACTGGCGAGGCAGATTATTAATCAATTGAATGCTGAAAAAGTATTTAATACGTCCGTTGTTACTTCATTAGAAATGTTTGATTCATTTTACAAAGCTGAGGAAGATCATCAGAATTATTATCAATTTAATAAAGAAAAACCTTATTGCAGAATGGTTATTCGGCCTAAGATAGAAAAATTTGAAAAGATATTTAAAAGCAGATTGAAAAAATACGATTAATTGTTTGACTTAATTCCTTTGTTTATCATATCCTTACAAATTAGTTTGCCATATTCATGTGCCAGTTGTTCGGTAGAAGAAGGGTCAAATGTTTTGGTTTGAACTGAATAAAGGAGTTGTTTGTTGTTAATATCATACAAATTGCTTTCCCAAAAATACCTGGTGCTTTCTGAATAATAACCTGGTTCATACACTCTATCATAAATAGTAGTGTAATACCCCCAAAATCTTCTGTGATAAATATAATAAGGAGAATAGTAAACTCTTCCGGGTATGTAATGTTTTTCTTTCTCTTTGTTTAATAGTACAATAGTCAGCACAGCATCAATGCCACTTTCCCTAAGTTTATTGATTACAGACTCTTCACTTTCATTTTGAAATGAATTTGGACCATACACATGCATACTTGAAATTGACTCAAATCCCTTTTCAATAAGATCTGATGAGAGATGGTTTTCCATATTTTCCCTGAGTTTATGGTCATTGGGATTTACAAGAGCTACAACCATGATTTTTTTGATTTTAATTTCATTAGGCAAATTTGATTTCCATGAATGAGTTATTGTTGTTGTTGAACAAGAATCCAGTATCAAAAATACTATTGCTCCAAAAAAAATTATTTTATTTATCATGGCTGTTTTTAAAACTCTTATAAATACTACTTTACTTTTCGGATTTTTCTGTCAAATCAATTTCAAAACTTAGTTTTACAGAAACCCTGTATTCGGTTATTTTGTTGTTATGAACAACCGCGCTTTGGTCTTCTAACCATATAGAACGAATGTTGTGCAATGTTTTTGATGCGTGTGAAACTGCATTTTGGGCCGCATCCTCCCAACTTTTTGTAGAGTTGGCCATCACTTCCAATACTTTTACTATACTCATTTTATAATGTTTAAAAATTTGAAAATTATTTCTTTTTATAAAAAAAACTATTGCTTATCCATTTTCGAAAACCTTTATTGATACTTTCATATTTATTTTTAAGAAGACCTAAGAGGGTTATTTTTAAATCAGATAAGATGTTGTCAACAAATCCGAATTGTTTTCTTTTATTTGAAAATAAGTTGAATAGAATTTGTTCTTTTAAATTATTTGGACTGATGCTTTTTTTTAGTGCGTTCCAGTCATCGTTAATTAATCTTTCTAATGCTATTTTTCTGCATAATAATTTTTGTCTTTCTTCTTTTAGTTGATGAATATGTATAAACTTTTTCACTAGTCTTTTTTAAATAAATGAGACAAGATAAAATTCATCAAAGGGATTCTGATCAGTTTATCTCTTTTTATCCAAATAACAAGGCCAATTAAAAAATACAATAGAGCAACAATCAGGAAACTTATAATTGCAGAACCGGTATAAATTGATAATATTAAAGCAACAGAAATACCAATAAAAATCGAAGCAATTAAAAAGAAAAAAATTAATAGGGCAACCGTTAAAAAACCACATAATAAAGCAGAAAATTTCTCTGCGATGTCTAATTTTATCAAATTTAAATTAGTATCAATATACTCTTTAGAATTTTTGACCAGATCACTGACAACATCTGAAGTCTTTATCATGTAATTTCAATTTGCAGTTATATATAATCCTCCGATGTTTCATTAATAGAATCTAATCTCTCTTTTATTCCTTCTTTCAAAGAGTATAAACCATCTTTACTCCTTTGGATGGTTTGTTTTACATTATCTGACAATTTATTTCCGGCATCTTTTATTTTTCTTCTGGTTTCAACACCTTTATTCGGTGCAAACATAACACCTAATAAAACACCTGTTACTAAACCTGCACCAACGCCAATCAAAATTCTTGTTGTATTTTCCATGACTTTAATTTTTAAAAATGAATAATTAATTACAAATTCAAAATACAAATTTTTGTAAAAAATAGTAATGACCGATTACATCTCAATAAATGATTGTTAGCGAATGATTAACTGTATAAAAAATGAAAGCCGGATAGAAATCCGGCTCGTATCTATTATCCAATATCCTATGAAAAACCTGAATCAAAAGTACTCTTTGAATCAGGTTTATAAAATGACCATCATCAGTTGATTGAAAGATAAATGTCAATCATGAATTGTTTTTAATAAAAAAAGAGAGCCGGATAGAAATCCAGCTCGTATCTATTATCCAATATCCTATGAAAAACCTGAAGCAAAATTAGTCGTAAGAGTATCATTTAAAAATGATTAAAATCATTTTGCAAATTGATTGTTATTGAGTATTCATCTTATTCAAAATTTGACAATTTAATAATCTGAAAATTTAATTTTCAGATTTGCATTTATTTTCTTTTTCAATTTTTTTGAAATATCTCCTGAATAGAAGACTATGTTTCAACGCTTCCATGTTCAAATTAAAGCCATCTGATCCTTTTTTGATATTTTGAATTGAAATGTTTATGTTTTCTGCAGTTATACTGTCTTTGAGCAGCTTGTTTATAGTGCCTTTTCCATTCATCAATTGATCATTAATATTGTCGACAGTTGCTTTGGCTTCATTAGAAAGTGTTATTGCAGAATTGCTGAGTTTGTTTATATCGCGTAAAGTATTTTTTATTGATTGTGTAAAAGCTGTGTCATATAACACTGTTCCAATCGGTCCATTGCCTGATTTAATGTGATCAACAATTGAATTTGTATTTTTAATAATCTTGTTGATTTGTTCACTTGCAGTATGTAAATTCGATAAACTTGAATGAATGCTTTCAGGGATGGCATTGTCATTCAGGAGTTTCCAAAGTCCACTGCTTTTATTTATGTCTGAAGTTGTTTTTTTTAAGTTCTTGGCGATAAGGCTAATATCATTGTTTGTTTTTGAAAATGTTCGTAGCATTTCATCTGTATCTACCGGTCTTCTGGAACTCAAAATATCATTTTCTTTTATAAGCGGTGCATTTTGCTTGGTAGATGTAATATTTACTACTTTATTGCCAACTAATCCATCTGTTCCAATGGAAACAATTGAATTATTTCGAATGAATTTTTTCATCTTGTTCTCAATAATCATTTCAACTTCCAAAACAGTATCATTAACTACTTCAATTTTTTCTACAGTTCCAATATCAATTCCTGCATACCTTACATTATTACCAGATTTTAATCCTTGAACGTTTTCAAATCTTGATTTTAGTTTGATATTTGAGCCGAAAAAATTTCTATTTTTTCCAATCATATAAAACAACAAAATAAGAAAAGATAAACTTGCCAAAATAAATACACCTAATTTGATATTATTTAAGAAATCTTTTGTCATAATCATGAAATTTATTCAAAAAACTGTTTGACTTTTGGGTCATTGATTGATTTCAATTCTTCATATTTTCCCTTCGCATAACATCTTCCCTCAAGGAGAATTATGATCAGGTCACTGGCGGATCTCACACAGTTCATGTCATGTGAGATGATTAGTGAGGCTGTATTGTATTTGGTTTTAATGTCAACCATCAGTTTAATTATTTCCTTACCGGTTATCGGGTCAAGACCAGTGGTTGGTTCATCATATAAGATAATGTCAGGCTTAAGAATTAGCGTTCTTGCAATGGCTATCCTTTTTCTCATTCCTCCGGATAACTCAACAGGCATCATATCTATCGTATGAACAAGTCCAACATCTGTCAATGCCTGTACAACCATTTCGTTTATTTTATTCTGTGATAATTTTATCCAATGTCTTCTCAAAGGAAATTCTAAATTTTCTCTAACAGTCATGGAATCGTATAATGCATTGCTCTGAAACAGAAAACCAACTTTTGCTCTTATTTTATCAAGCGCTGTTGCATTTAAATGACCAATTTCTTGGTCGTATATTTTGATTGACCCATTGTTAAATTTCAACAATCCAATAATGCATTTTATTAATACCGATTTTCCTGAGCCTGATTTACCCAGTACAACAATATTTTGTCCTCTCAATAAAATCAAATTGAAGTCAACAAGTACATGATTATCTCCGAATGATTTGTATAAATGATTTATCTCTAAAACCTTATTTTCAGTTTTAATGTTCGGAAGTTCGTCTATTTGGTTATTTTTTGACATTTAATTCTATCTAATTAAATCCAAGCAAATCAGTTATCTGTACTGCCAGCAAGTCTAGAATAAAAATCATTATGGAAGAAACAACAACAGCTGAATTTGCACTTTTTCCGACACCTTCGGTGCCTTTACTGCTGAAATATCCTTTATAACAACCAATAATTCCTACAGCAAATCCAAAAAAATATGTTTTTATGAATGCAGGCAACACGTCTCTAAATTCCAAAGAATCAAAAACCTGTGTCCAAAAAAAATGAAAACTGGTATCGCCTTTTATATTAACGCCTAAGTAAGATCCATACAAAGAAATAGCATCACTTAATACAGCTAGTACAGGCAGCATGAATGTTGCAGCTAAAACCCTTGACACAACTAAATATTTAAAAGGATTTGTCCCGCTAACTTCCATGGCATCTATCTGTTCTGTCACCTTCATTGAACCCAATTCAGCCCCTATACTTGAACCTATTTTTCCTGCAAAAATCAAAGCAGTTATTACAGGACCAATTTCACGTATAATAGCAATACCCACTATGGCTGGCAATTGTGATTCAACTCCGTAATCTATCATAAAAGGTCTTAACTGCATAGTAAGTACTAGCCCCATGATAAACCCTGTAAGACCCACTAAAGGCAAAGATTTATATCCAATAATATAGCACTGTTTGAATAAAGCAGATATTTCATATGGCGGAATAAAAAACATGCTCAGAAACTTGCCGCTGAATCTGCTTAGGCTCCCAACTTCCGCAAAAAATGATTTTACTAAAACTGAGTTGTTCATTTTTATTTGGTTTAAAAACTATTTTTAACTTTTTTAATTTCATTTTTGCATTGCTGATTTGTTTTCCAGCAAATAAGGTTATTAATGTTGGTATTGGCAATTGTTTCTAATGCTTCTTTTGTTGCGAATGCCTGATGAGGAGTCATTATTACATTTCTGAATGATAACAATTTAATCAATTGTATATCTTTATTTTTATTGTTAGAGAGGTCTTTGAAAAATATATCTTTCTCATTCTCATAAACATCCGCACCATAAGAACCGATTTTCCTTGATTCCAAATATTTAATCAGGTCTTTTGTATTCACAATTGCTCCTCTTGAAGTATTTATGATCATTACATTATTTTTCATCAACATCATACATTCTTTGTTGATCATGTTATAGGTTCCACTATTTAAGGGAGTATGAATGCTGATTATATCAGATTTTTTGTATAATATTTCAGGCGTCACATATTTTAATCCGAATTCTCTTTCTAATTTTTTCTTTTTCTTGATATCATAGCCAATGAGTTTGCATCCGAAACCTTTAAGGATTTTAACCACTACACTTCCAATATTTCCTGTTCCAATAATTCCAATGGTTTTATTTCTCATATCAAATCCAATCAGATTGTCTATCTTGAAATTGTATTGATGTGTCTGTTTATCTGCAATTGGTATTTTTCTGTTAAGTGACAACATCAATCCTACCGTATGTTCAGCAATTGCATTGGGAGAGTATTTTGGAACATTGGCTACTTTTATACCTAATTTTTTCGCAGCCGTTAAATCAATATTGTCAAAACCAGTTGCTCTGATTGCGATATATTTTATTCCGTAAACGGATAGTTTTTCTAAAACTCTGGCATTTGCATCATCAGAAGTGAAAATTGATATGGCTTCAAATCCTTTTGCTAAATCTGCAGTCTTTTCACAAAGAATTTTTTTTGAAAATGTCATTTTGATTGAATTGACATTTGCATTCTCTATATATTTAATTTCAAAACCATGAATACTGAAAAATAACACACGCATAATTCCTTTTGGTTTATTGACATTTACAAAACTTAGTTTTATATAAGTAACCAAAAGTGACAATTGTCAACGTTTCATTGATTGAAGTCATTCACACCCAAAAATTGATTGGATATGTTTGCTTTGGCTTTTGTATTACAAATGTTTTTCTATGATTGCAAGATTTCAGATAGAAGAAATATAATGTAATTACTAAAATATCAGAGATTATATAATCATTTAAACAATCAAATTAAATAATGAAAAAAATACTTTTGCCTTTTGATGGAATTCATTTTTCTGAATCTGCTTTTGATTTTGCTAAAAATTTGCATGAGAAAAATCCAATATTGTTAACGGGTGTATTTCTACCTCAGATAAGTTATGCAAACGTTTGGAGTTATGCTGATGGAATGGGAGGGCCATTGTTTGTTCCTGCATTGGAAGATACCGACAAAGAACTTATTGAAAAGAATATACTCAGATTCGAAGATTTGTGTAAAAGAAATCAAATTGAATATAGAGTGCGTAAAGACTTTTCAGACCTTGCTCTACCTGAATTGAAAAAGGAGAGCAGATTTGCCGATTTATTAATTGTCAGTGGGCAGTCTTTTTATGAAAATATGGGTTCTGGTGATCCTAATATTTATCTAAGAGATGCATTGCATGATATTGAATGTCCCGCAATCGTTGTCCCTGATAACTATATCTTCCCTGACAATAATATTCTGTCTTATGATGGCTCAGAATCATCAGTTTTTGCTATAAAACAGTTTGTGTATTTATTGCCGGAATTATTAGATAATAATACCATGCTGGTTTATATAACTTCTGAAGGTGAAAAGGAAATTCCAAATGAGTCTTATATTGAAGAATTTGCTGCAAGACATTTTAAAGATCTCACAATAACCAAACTTGACATAGATCCTAAAAAATATTTTTCAACCTGGATAGCAGACAGGAAATCATCTATTCTAATCAGCGGTTCATTCAGCAGGTCAGCTGTTTCAAGTTTATTTAAAAAAAGTTTTGTACTTGATATCATTAAAGCCCATAAAATTCCCATTTTCATAGCACACAAATAATATTAGTATGAACAAGATTATTGCTGCTTTTGATGGTCTTAAATATTCGGAAAGCACCTGTGAATATGCCGTTGATATTGCTCAAACTACAAAATCTCATCTTACAGGAGTTTTTCTGGATGACAGAACTTACACGAGTTATAAAATATATGAATTGGTTTTAGATCAGGGGGTATCAGAAAAAAAACTAAAAACATTTAAAGAAAAAGACAATCAAACAAGGGCTATTGCAGCAAATTATTTTGAAAAAAAATGCCAGACAGCAGGAATAAATTTTAATGTTCACCATGATAAAAATGTCGCCTTGCAAGATTTGTTGCATGAGTCTGTTTTTGCAGATTTAATAGTCATTAACCATTCTGAATCTTTTACGCATTATGAAGAGGAATATCCCACAAGATTCATCAAAGATCTGCTGAGTAATTCACAGTCACCTGTTTTTTTAGTTCCAGTATCCTATAATAAAATTGAAAAGTTGATTTTCTTATATGACGGAACGAGTACATCAATTTATGCAATCAAAATGTTTAATTATTTGTTTCCACAGTTTGAAAATTTACCAGTAGAAGTTATTTCTATTAAAAGTATGGAAAGTACACTTCATATTCCCGACTATCAATTGTTGAAAGAATTTTTGAAGCGCCATTATTCTAGTATACAATATACAGTTTTGAAAGGTATTCCCGAAATTGAAATAGTAAATCATTTAAAAGATGAGGAAGATAATGTTCTCGCAATTTTGGGTGCTTACAGAAGAACAATGTTGTCCAGATGGTTTAAATCAAGTATGGCTGATGCTCTTATTAAAGAATTGAAATTGCCTTTGTTTATAGCCCATAACAAGTAAATCATTTTTTATTTTGGACTCATTAACGCATATCGCTATAGGAGCATGTATAGGCGAAGCTTTTTTTGAAAAAGGATTTGGTAAGAAAGCGATGTGGTGGGGAGCATTGGCACAAAGTATACCAGATATTGATTTTATTTCATCTTTTTGGTTGACTACCTCAGAGGCATTACTTGCTCACAGAGGGTTTACTCACTCTCTGCTTTTTATGGTAATAATAGCACCGATGATGTCATTCTTGGCGTATAACATACATAAGCCAAGAAATATATATTTTTATAAATGGCTGATATTTTTCTTTTTAGAAGTTGCGCTTCATTTATTTCTTGATGCTTTTAATAATTATGGTATTGGATGGCTTGAGCCATTTTCTCACGATCGTTTTTCATTTAATGTAATCTATGTGGCTGATCCATTTTTTTCCATTCCTGTCGGAGTTGCATTTTTCATGCTTATATTCTTAGACAGACATCATCCCAAAAGAAAAAAATGGTGGAAATCAGGTTTAATAATTTCGTTTGTATACCTTTCCTATTGTTGTATAAATAAGTTGACAGTATTTCAAGAGATAAATAAAGTTTTTACATCCAATAAGATAAATCATAAAAAATATTTTTATACTCCTGCACCGCTTCAAAATTGGCTTTGGTACATTGTTGCAGAAGATTCTACTGGATTTAATATTGGTTACTATTCAGTTTTTGATAAATCTGCAACAATTGAATTTCATCATTATCCCAAAAACAACATTTTATTGTATGATATTTCGGATCATGAAAATTTACAACGTCTGATAAGATTTTCACAGGGGTTTTACACGATTTCTAAAATCAATGACACATTGATGTTTAACGATTTGAGATTTGGTCAGATAAATGGTTGGGAAAACTATCAAAACAAATTTGTTTTTCACTATTATCTCTCTCATGTAAATAATGAAAAGTTACTAATACAAAAGGGAAGGTTTTCCGGTTTTTCAGTCAGGGCTTTGATTGCACTCATTGATAGGGCATTGGGCAATCAACCTTTTCTTTTAAAGTAAAAAGTAAATAGGATAAAAACAATACGAATAAATTTAAAGGAAAGCCATCGAGTAAATTGCTTTACCATATTTTTCTTTTTGCAATGTAATTCAGGCGTGATTTGTTTACATTCGTTTTCGATTATACATTTTATTTTTTGAAGAGTTTTTTTTGCAAACGCCTCGCTTTTAATATCTAGATTTAATTCAATGCTTGCGTATGCGCTGATGTCATTAATATTGTAAGATCCAATTGTAAGCCAGTTTGAATCACATATGGCTAATTTTCCGTGAAGAATATTTTTTTGATATTCATAAATTACCACATTGTGTCTTAATAACCAGTCATACAGCCATCTTTCTGCATATTTAGCAATAAATACATCTGATATACCCGTTGTTATTACAATTATTTTGATTCCCTTTCCGGATGCGTTTTTTATTAACCTTCTGAATACTTTTCCCGGAATAAAGTAACTGCATAATATGGTAATGTTTTCTTTTGCAGAATGAAAAAGTTCTATGTAAGAATTAGAAATTTCATTTTTATGCCAAATCCAATCATTTGTCCTGATTCTTACCTGACATACATTTTTTTTGGGGGGTTCAGTAAAAAATTTATTTTCTACTTTTTTATTTATTTCTTTTTTGAATTTTACTTCATTCCAAAAACTTTCGCAATAGTCTGCTAATTCCAAAGCAATATTACCATTCACTAGTACTGCAAAGTCAAGCCAGGCTTCACTGTTTAACGTATCATTGTATTTATCTGCTATGTTTAACCCGCCAACAAGCGCTGCTTGATGATCAACTACAATTACTTTCTGATGCATTCTTCTGCCGGGATAAAATTGTTTAAAATTCAGCAGGGGATTAAAAAATTTGAAATGAATACCTGAAATGATTAAATTTTTGACAAATTGTTTAGAAAGATTTTTTGATGCAACTCCATCCACCATTAAAAATACTGATACGTTTCTTTTCGAAGCATTCATAAGAGATTCTGCTATGCTTGCTCCCGTTTCATCATTTGAGAAAATATAAATCTGTATGTAAATACTTTCTTTTGACTGTTCAATCAAGTATTTAAGCATTTTGAAATAATCATTACCTCCATTGATCAAACATACACTGTTATCATTTTTGTAATCATTGTTAATCATTTTATATTATTATACATTTTCTCATAATACTCTTTAGCAAGTCTGCTGCTATCGAAGTAAGGTATTATATCTTTCATGCCATTTCTGACAATTTCATACCACCGGCTTTTGAAATTGTAATAAGTAGGTAATATGTCAGTTTCCAGTAGATGAAACAAACTAGCAGCATCGAGGTCATCTTGTATATGAACCGGTTGATTGATATCTGATGGCGGCACTACAAATGAATTTATTTTGTCTTTTGCAAATTCGGGAAACCAGCCGTCAGGAATCCCTACATTAATTGCACCATTCATCGCAGCAGACATTCCGCTGGTACCGGATGCCTCATGTGTTAAACGAGGCATATTTAACCATATATCCGCACCTCTTTTTAATATTTTTGATAATTTAATTTCATAACCAGTAAGTATAGAACAATTGCTGTGATTTTTACAGATATCCACAATTTTATCAAATACTCCAATTCCCAAATAATCCATAGGATAAGGCTTACCGGCCCAAATTATCTGAACAGGTCTTTCTTTATCAGCAACCAATTTTTCAAATCGATTCATATCATGAAAAAAAATATCAGGCCTTTTATATTCTGCAAACCTTTTTGCGAAAACAATTGTGCAGATGTTTTCATCATACATCTCACCACATTGATCAGCTATAATTTCAAATAGTTCTTTTTTTCTTTTTATTTTTTCTTGATTTAATTTTTCATAGTCATCTGTATTTATAAATTTATACAGTTCCTCATCATGCCAGAATTCAAAATTTTGAGCATTGGTAATTGAATCAATTTCGCATATTCCTGCGATTTCATTCCATTGTTTGCATAAAGTAATTCTATGCATTTTTGAAACAGCATTTGCTTTTCCTGAAAGTCTTAATGCCACAAGCGTATGATTCATCTCATCTGACTCTGATTTTACAATCGATTTAACTTCCGCTTGAGGTAAATCGCAGAAGAAACTCATTTTTTCAAGAAAAGGTAGACTTGATTTTTGATTACCGGATTCCTCAGGTGTATGATTGGTGTATACAAGACGTTTTTTTACTTCTTCTATATTCTTGAATTTATTATATAAATAGAATCCCAAAGGAAGCGCATGTGATTCATTTAAGTGATAAATATCCGGCTCCCAGTTTAAATGTTCAAACAATTTTACACCCCCTTCCCCTAAAAGAATGGCTGCAGCACTTTTTGTTTCGGGGTTTGAATCATAAAGTTTATGCGCCGTTGTTTTTGCTAAGTAATCATTTTCAGGTAAGTCTGTTGTTAAAAAAAATATAGGAGCCGTTTTAAATATTTCCGGTTTTAAGTAGTATGCTGTCACCCAAACTTCTTGTTTGGCTATTTTTATTGAAAATTTTATATCGGTTGATATCAGAAATCCATATTTATTTTCTTCGAAAACCACATCCATTGTATGATCAGGCTTTCTTTTTTGATTATAATATCCATATTTCCAAAGTATTCCAATCCCAATTATATGCTGCTTAAGTTGAAATGCACTTTTCATGTGCGAACCTGCAAGAAATCCTAATCCTCCTGCATAGGTTTTCAGTGATTGGTCTATTCCAAATTCCATGCAGAAATATGCTACTTTCTTTTTGTATTCAATATCAACAGTATAAGGGAAATTAAATTGAAATGACATTTTTATCTTTTAATAAACAACTATTCTGGATGGTGTAATAATTTCGTTCTTATTTGTTTTTGGAATGTGCATTTTTAGAATACCATGATTGTATTCTGCATGAATAAAAGAGGTGTCAGCATTTTTTGGCAATGGGATTTTTCTTTCAAATATTTCGTAATCAAATTCGTGTATTGAAATAATTTCTTCAGAACTATTTTCAGTTTTTTTGTGAATGGCAACTATAGACAAAATATTTTGTTCACTTTCAACAAGTATATCTTGTTTTTCAATTCCTGGCAGAGCTATTTCAATTTTTAACAATTCTGGCAATTCGATGAAATTTACAAGAGGTATTTTTTTTCTGTATTTTTTATTCCCTTTCATATTTTTCTCTTTCTCATAAATGGTTGTAATAAATTCACCAGGATATATATGGCTTTCCAAGCTATTTTTAATGAATGTTTTCATTTTTTATTTCAAGGTACTTTATCACTTTGTCTATTGTAATGATTACATACATATTTGGTTTGACTGAAGTCATTATTGTGTTGACTTGAAATCTATACATTCAATGATTATTTATCACCAAATATAAATTTGTATGTCAATCACAATTGCTAAACATTATTTTAATGAATTGAATGGTTGGAACAAATCAATGGCATTTCATTTGAATGACATATTAGAATTGGAAAAAAGTTTGGGTCAAATTATTAGTAGAAATTCAATTGTTGACATAGCGGCTAAAGTTGAAGTTCATCAATTGTTGATAGATAAAATAACAGATAAGATACATTCTTTACAAAGCGAGATATCAGTTCAGGAAAAATCGTTGAAGAACGATAATGAGTTTATAGCGGATGAGGAAATAGCAGGGCCTATAGAAAAAAAACAATCAATGCTTACCCGCCGTATAAAACATATTGAAAAGGAATTTGTTGATGTGAAATTTTATTGTAACGCTTTTCTTACAGAAATGCTCAAAAGATAAAAAAACTGCCCCGTTTTTCAACAAGGCAGCAAAATAAACAACAATGGTAGTCTTCAATATAGGGCAATAATATTATTAATCTTCAAAAGCATATTCCGGCTCTTCAATAACTAATTTATTTTCTACGGATGTAACACCCGGAGCAGACCAAACTGCATTTTCCGCATCTTCTTTTTCTGCGAAAGAACGAACTTTACCTCTTAATGTAACCTTACTTCCAATAACATCAGCTGAAATTTTGGCCGCGTCAATATTGGCACTTCTTTGAAAACTTGCATTGATTTTCAATTGCAACTCATAAGGTGTCACTTTAGGTTTAACCGCAATTAAATTACTTACAAACTTCACCCCTGCGAGGTTTTCAACTGCTGTTTTCGCCTGATTTCTTTGATATTCCCACTCCACTTCACCTTCCAGTTTTACGTTGCCATTTTCAACGCTGACCTTTATCTTATCTTCAGGGATCATGGTGTGCCATTGTAGAGCATTAATTATTGTTTCTGCGATATCTGAATCAGATTTTTTGTAAGCAGGTGAAATGCCTACTTGAATATCTTCTGCAATCGCTTTCACACCAGCTACTTTTTTTACTGTTTTCTCAGCAAGAACTTTTTTGGAATAAGTATCAACCTGACCTGAAAGAGTAACAATGCCATTCTTAACTGAAACACCTATCTGGGACGCGTTTAAAAAAGGCTCCCATCTTAATTGTTCCGTAACATCTTTTTGAATATCAATATCAGTTTTCATGTTTTAATAATTTTATTGTGAAATAATAATAAGTTTCAAAGAAACAATTATCCTAACAATTTTTCTATGACTTGCATCAGAAAAAACTTTGACTTGAATCAAAAATATTTTTATTTTTTCGGCATGATATTTATTTCAATATGCTCTGATTTAATTCATTTATAATGAGTTCGTCAACCGCTTATTTTGTTAGGAATTGTTATCGGTCAAAATGAGAAAAAATAATAAAAAAAGAAAGTCTACTTCATTAAATAATGCTGATTGTTTTCTAGCTGAAAGAAATCCTGAATTTAATTCAGATACAATTCCGAAAAATGAAATTGCATATAGAGAGTTTTGATTTAATAGAACCAGTTGATTTAGAAGGCAACAATTTGATTATTGAAAATAATCAGGATTTGAATGAAAGAGATGTTGACAAATAAATAATAAAAGGTATTTAAAATGCAATAAAAAATTAAATATGATTTACGCTGGTGAAGATGTAGAAATAAAATTATTGAAATTAACAAGTACAGCTTTTAATGACAATGAAGAAATACCTGTAAGATATACTTGCGATGGTTTAAATCAAAGCCCTCCGCTGGATATTGATAATATACCTATTGAAACAAAGAGTTTAGTGATTATTGTCGAAGATCCGGATGCACCTATAAATACTTGGGTACATTGGTTGGTTTGGAATATTCCTGTAACTCACCATATTAAGGAAAATATGTTGAAAGGGCAGCAGGGAGTTAATGATTTCAGCAGAAAATTTTATTGCGGTCCTTGCCCTTTAAATGGAACACACCATTATCTTTTTAAAGTATATGCTTTGAATGATTTGCTTCAATTGCCTGATAACGCCAAAAAGTTACAATTGGAAAGATCCATGTCTGAAAAGATTATTGCATTTGGTCAACTTACAGGACTTTATACAAGGAAATAAAGTTTTACTGATTGTATTAATTGTTTAAAAAGTTTTTTATGTGTTTTTGGTTCTTACAGAAATAAAAAATAAATAGTTTAAAGATGAAATTCTTTCTTTTGATTTTGGTAGCGTTTGTTTCATTAACAGCTTTACTTTCAGGTCTTTTATTAATGAGTATTCCTGATGGCAGCATTCTGAATTTATCTGTCAGCATTTTAAAAAACACCCATTTCAGCAACTTTCAATTTCCGGGTTTTCTAATGGTACTTATTGTTGGGTTGGTAAATCTGCTTGCATTATTTTATATCATGCAACATCATCCATTACGATACAATTACGCTTTGGCTGGCGGGATAGCATTGTTAATGTGGATATTGGTTCAATTTGTATTTGTGTCAGAATTGTTTTGGATTAATTCATTATTTACAACAATTGCAATTGCCATTATTTTAATGTCATATCAATTAAAAGGTAAAGCAATCATTTGATAAAATAAACTCACTTTTTTTAGTTACTGCCAAAAAAATTAAACAACAGTTGCCGTTTACTTGTAAGTGATTTGTTGTAAAATATGATTAAGAGTGAAATAAAATTAATGATAGATATGCAGTCAGGTGAATCAAAAAAAATATATAAAATTATAAATGACCTCAGTAAAAAATATTCTACATATTTTAAAAGTCATACTGTATTCATTTTAATTGAAAGTGATTACAGAATCTTATTAATTTCTTCGTCTTGGATATTTACCATTTTGTTATTGGTCATATGCAGGAGGTTTTTTATAAAGTTGCTTATGTATTTTCTCTTAATTCTTTATGAATATTTCATTCAAAATAAATAAACGTATGATACTTGAAGTTGATGGACTGTCAAAACTATCGGACATCTCAGATCTTTTTTCCCATTATTATCCTTTTTTAAAAATTGAATTTTTTAAAGTCGATCATAATTGGCATGAAATCTCAGAAATGAAAAATGTTATTTCGAAAACAACATCAGTTTCAGAACTGACAACGTTGGATTTGCCTGTGCAAATTGAAGTTCATTTTTGGAACAAAACAGGTACAGTAGAACAAATGTTCAAAAATAAAGCCGGCCTGAATATTCAAATTTTCAGAAAAAAAAATGGCAATTGGATTCAAACAGTTGGTACTGATGATCTGACTTTGGAAGAACAAAATAATATCGGTAGAAATGACAGTGAAGATGATTTACATGGAACAAATAGAAAATTTGAGACAGAAAATATTTGAAACAATAGTAAAAAATATATCAAATAGGAATAAAAAAAGAACACCGGGCTCTCATAAAAATTCCTTTTACTTTTCTTCATCATAAAAATTTAATTTAAAAAATATTTTATAAAATTCAACTTATGCAAACAAAAAATGTAGAACCTATTTCAGAAATTTTAGAATCCCCCAGATATCTCCCATGTATCTCATTGATTATGCCTTTTGAGCCAAAAATGGGATTGAAAAAAGAGTTGGATCATAAATTAAAAACAGCTGTCAACAAAATAGAAAAAGAATTATACAACGTATATCCTCCGGATAAATCCTCCCCTCTTTTAAAAAAGTTGGATCATGTATTAAGTGAGTTGAATTATTACACCCATAAAAAAAGTATCGCGATATTCATTTCTCCTATAATTGAGAAGGTCTATTATCTTGATATGCCTGTAGAGGAAAAAATTATTATTGATGATTCTTTTGAAATAAGAGACTTAATATACAGTAAAAAACAAATTCACAAGTATTTGCTTGCAGTCCTTAGCAGTAAATGGACCAAAATATATGTTGGCAATTCATCAAGTTTCGTAAAAGTGACATCTAATGTCCCCGACAATATTGTAGCATTTAAAAAAGATATCAGTGAAAAAGTGGCTAATTTCAGCGATGAAAAAAAGTTAAAGGAATTGTTGTTAAATAAATTCCTTTTACACACTGATAATGGACTTACATTGCTTTTAAGAGCTTATAAACTCCCGCTTTTTGTTATGGGGACGGCTAAAACAATTGGTCATTTTAAATCAATTACCCATAATGCAAAACATGTAATCGATTATATTCATGGTAATTTTGAAGAAAAAACAGAACCTGAATTACATGAAGTAATGCAGCCCTATGTTGCAGATTGGAAAAAAGTTATGCAAGTGAATCTTCTAAAACAATTGGATGATTCAATGAGTTCCAAACGTTTGGTATATGGTATTCAAAACGTCTGGAAATCTGCGACACAAAAAAAAGGCAAGTTGCTGGTTGTTGAAAAAAACTATATTTATCCTGCAGAGCAAAGTTCAACTCCCGAAGTGATTTTTAAAAAAGATTTCAGTATCAAAAATGCCTTCTACATCAAAGATGCCGTTGATGATATCATTGAAAAGGTTTTATCGAGCGGGGGTGATATTGAATTTGTAGATGAAGGAGTATTAGGAGAATTTCAAAAAATTGCTTTGATTGAATATTTTTAGTGTACAATATTTTATAAAATTCTTTTGATTAATTGGGGGAAATCAATTGAATTCCGTTCTCTTTTATTTCAATAATTCTTTGTTTGTATAAACTGCCAATTGTCATTTTAAATGTTTTTTTGCTCATTTGGAAAGTTTCATAAATATCATCAGGTTGACTTTTGTCATTGAACGGAAGTGTTCCATTGTTTTCTTTTAAGAGTCTTATGATATTTTGTGTTTCATCTTCTACTCTTTTATAACCGGGTTTCCCTGTAGACACATCTATTTTATTACTGCCGGGGTATATTTTTTTTATGAAACCTGTCATTACATCTCCCGAACTGATATTCCTGTATATTTCATTGAAATGAAGTACACCTGTATGAACATGATTGATGATGACGATATAACCAATGTCTGTTCTTCGATAAACCGTTAGGTTTACTTCTTCTAATTCTTTTACTCTTAGGTTTTCATTGCTTAAGTAAGAATCAATTTTCTCAGTAGCGGCAATTCTTCCAGTTTGTTCATCTAACACAATCTTAACCAAATAGGATCCATTCGGAATCATTTTTTGAATTTGCTGCGATTTTGGAACAAAAATATCTTTCATTAAACCCCAGTCAAGAAAGGCACCCTGAGGCGTAACACTGACTGTATTCAGTTTTATGATGTCCCCTAATACTCCTTTGGGTTGTTGGGTAGTAGCAATTAATCGATCTTCGCCATCATGATAAATAAAAACTTTAATGTCATCTCCTTCTTTTACATCTGCTGAAATAAAACGTTTGGGTAAAAGAATGCCGTCTTTGCCATCATCAAGATAAACCCCAAAGTCAACCTTTCTGAGCACTCTTAACATATTGTATTCACCAACTTTTATCATGATTTTAATTTACATGCAAGATACAGCATAACCAATCAAACCAAAAATGTGCTATCTTCACTTAAATTAATTATCCTTTGAAATTTACCGATTTTGAATTTGACAACAGGTTATTGGAAGGCATTGATGCAGCAGGCTATGATTCGGCTACTCCTGTTCAGGAAGAAGTAATACCTCATATTTTGAATGGTAAAGATGTTATTGCATCGGCGCAAACTGGCACAGGAAAAACAGCAGCATTTTTATTGCCTTTGATCAACAATATTCTACAAAAAGAAAATCACAACAATTCAATTACAGCGCTGGTCATTGTTCCAACAAGAGAATTAGCCATTCAAATTTCCCAGCATTTAGAAGGGTTCTCCTATTTTACTGGCATTAGTTCAATTGCAGTTTACGGAGGAGGTGACGGAAACGCATTTGTTCAAGAAAAAAAAGCATTGAGTGAAGGGGCAGATATTGTTGTTTGTACACCCGGAAAAATGTTGTCACATATTAAAATGGGCTATGTCAAATTACAGGCACTCAAATACCTGGTACTTGATGAGGCTGACCGGATGCTAGATATGGGCTTTTATGATGACATCATGTTTATCATCAAACACTTGCCAAATAAAAGGCAAAATCTTCTTTTTTCTGCAACCATGCCTGTGAAAATAAGAGAACTCGCAAGAAAAATATTGTTTCATCCGGCAGAAATAAATATTGCTATCAGCAAACCACCTGAAAAAATTATTCAGAAAGTATTTTTTGTTTATGAAATTCAGAAAATACCCTTAGTAAGATCACTACTTCAAGAAAATAATTTTACAAACGTATTGATTTTTTGCAGCAGTAAAATAAGTGTAAAACAACTTACCCGTGAATTACAAAGAATCAAAATAAATGCAGATGAGATTCACAGTGATTTGGAGCAGGAAAAAAGAGAGGAGGTACTTAGTATGTTTAGAAGTGGTAGATTGGGTGTTTTAGTTGCAACTGATATTTTAAGCAGAGGTATAGATATTGATAATATTGATTTGGTGATAAATTATGATGTGCCTCATGATGGAGAAGATTATGTTCAT
>CANFOP010000013.1 GCA_947448685.1 Chitinophagaceae bacterium
AGAGAATGGCGGAGGAATTAAATACAGCAGAGTGGTGAAAGTATCATTTGAAGTGAAGCCTCAGATAACGTTCTATCCAAATCCACTGAAGGAAGACAGGTTGATACATATTCGAATGGAGAATAAGGCAGAGGGTAATTATCATGTAAGAGTGTTGAATACATTGGGTCAGGTGATGATGACAAAAGAGTTGTATCATGTGGGAGGAAACAGCGAATATGCGTTGAAGTTAGGTACATCCTGGATGCATGGACATTATCTGATTGAATTGAGAGATCCAAATGATGTAAAAACAGTAATTAATTTTATTTATTAATTTGGGATTTTCTATTTATTTTTGAAACCTTTATAAACCAGCAATAGTGTTCAATAAATATAAAAAGTTGAGTTTTATTACGGCTATTATCTTGTTGTTAACAATAGGAATATCCATCAATTCATTTGCGGTACCACCAGAAGATCCTGGTTGTGATCCCGCAGATCCAACTTGTCCCATAGATGGCGGTGTATCTTTATTATTGGCTGTCGGAATAGGGTTAGGTGCTAAAACTGCCTATAAAAAAAATAAATAATCAAAGTAATTGAATCAAAATTAAAAGAGATGCATTTTGCATCTCTTTTTTTGCATCAGAATGGCTCAGACAATCAATCTAATCGACTATCATCTATCTATATTTACAATACCCGATAATAATTGAATTGTTAATGGGTTTAACTTGTTTCTCTTGTTATTTTTAACGAAATTTGATACTGCTATAACAGAGAAAATAGATAAAGCTTTCATTTTTTATGAGAATTAAATATATAATATGTAATAATTATATCAAATGCATTTTGATTGTTAATTTGGCATTTGTTGTTTGTGTGATAAATTCTTCATGTTATGTCAGTAAAAATGCTGATTTTCTTCATGATCTTTCACAGGATTCTTTGATAGAAAAATACAGTCAGAATAATGTAATCTGCATAATAAAACCGAATGATGTTCTTTTTATAAAAGTAAGTAGCGCCAGTGCTGATTTAGATGCTATTTTCAATGCTGCTTCCAACGAAAAGATTAATGAAGCAGGAACAGATAAAAATGGCAATGGTTTTTTGGTAAATGAGAACGGTGAAATAAATATTCATTTTCTTGGAAAAATAAAAGTTGAGGGGCTTTCTAAAAACCAACTGAAGAATAAGTTGGAAAATGAACTTAAGCCATTTATGAAAGATCCGATTGTTAATGTTGGGTTTTTGAATAAAAAAGTCACGGTATTGGGTCAAGTGGTCAATCCCAGGATTTTGAACATTTCAGATAATCAAACATCTATTTTCGATGTGATTGCCAGTTGCGGTAATTTAAAAGATGGAGCCAATACTAGTGATTTGATAATTGTTCGCGACAGTGCATATAAAAAAATGGTCAAGCATATCAACATTGAAAATCATTCTTTTGTCAATTCTCCCTGGTACTATGTGAAATCCGATGATATTATTTATGTTAAAAAGGATAATAAAAAACTGGACAAGGATATCAGAAAACGTGAATTACAAACAGCAGTTTCATTGACCGCATCAGTATTTTCATTGGTTGTACTTGTATTGAATCTAATTAAAAAATAAACAGCATTTGATAATGAGTGAAAATCAATTGTTTGAAGAAAGAGCTGATGTTAATTCAATATCGCAGATATTACATAAATATCTGCCCTTTTGGCCTGTATTCGTTTTACTGGTATCTCTTTCTTTAGGGGCGTCTTTTTTTTATTTTAAAAAACAAATTCCAGTTTATGTAGCATCTGCTAAAGTATTATTGAAAGATCCTCAGAAAGGAGGTGGAGATACCAAAGTGTTGGACGCTTTGAATATTTTTAGTGAAAAAAAAATAGTAGAAAATGAAATTATAGTTTTGAGATCTTCAAATTTGATGAAAGAAGTTGTGAAATCATTGGATTTGTATGCTAAAGTGTTTAAGGAGGGGAAAAATCATGAAGAAGAATTGTATGCCGATAATTTGCCAATTCAATTTATTTCTGCAAATAAAGATTTAATTAAAGACAATTCAATACATCATTTTTCAATTAATTGGAAAGATAAAAATATTAATATTGACAATAAGGAAATTGAATTTGGACAGACCATAAAAATTGGAGAAGATACATACACGACAGTTGTCAATCCTGCTTTTAAAAATACTAAAAACATTGAAGAATATATTGTAAAATTCAACACAGTATCATCTGAAGCTTCTTCTATCATTGCTTCTTTGAGTGCTGCACCTATTTCTTATTCTTCCACTGTAATTGATGTGAAACTGGAATCATCCGTTCCTGAAAAGGGCTATGCTATTTTAAATAAATTGTTTGAAGTATACAACAGAGCAGGGATTGATGATAAAAATCAGATGGCTGTTAAAACACTTGATTTTATTGAAGACAGACTAAAGGCAATTACGGGACAATTGGATAGTGTAGAAAAAAATATTGAAGATTACAAGTCGAAGAATGATTTGATAAACCTGGGTGATCAGGCAACCCTTTATTTGGGTAGTGTCAGGGATTTAGATAAAGACAATGGTCTGTTGCAAATACAATTTCAGTTACTCGATGATTTGTCTACCTACATTAATAATAAAAAAGACAAGCAGGGGACTGTTCCCTCTTTGTTTCTGTTGAATGATGAAACTTTAAAATCATTATTGGATCAATTGTATCAGTCTGAATTTGATTTGGATAAGATTCAGAAATCATCAGGAGAAAAAAGCGACAATATGCTTCTTGCTATGCAAAAAGTAGCAAGGATAAAAAATGATATAAAAGAAAATATTGAAAATGTCAGAAGGAATTTGCTGATTCAGAAAAGCAATAATGATAAATCAATTGAAGCTAATAAACAAAAATACGCTTCCATTCCTGAAAAGGAAAGAGGTCTTCTGAGTATCAGCAGAGAACAAGAAATAAAAAACAATATTTATTCTTATTTACTTCAGAAAAGAGAAGAAACTGCCATGTCTTCTGCATCAACTAGTGCAGACTTGCGACTTTTAGAAAGCGGGTTTTCTCATAATCCAATTCGGCCTGTATCCAAAAATTATTATTGGATAGGATTTATCGTTGGAATTGGTTTGTTTTTATTGTATGTTCTACTAAGAGAAAAAATAAAAAATAAAATCATGTTCAGGCATGATATTGAAAAAAGGACAAATGTTCCAGTAATAGCTGAATTGCTTCAAACAAAAAACAATGAAGTTATAGCTGTTTCAGATGGTAAAAGATCTGTCATTGCTGAGCAATTCAGGACATTGAGAACTAATTTAGGATTTCTTGGATTAAACGAACAAAATAAAATCCTGTTGATTACTTCCAGTATTTCCGGGGAGGGTAAAAGTTTTATAGCAATTAATTTAGCAATAAGTTTAACTCTAACGGGTAAAAAAGTGGCTTTGCTTGAATTGGACCTTCGTAAACCTAAGTTGAGCAATCATTTAAATGTTGAAGTATCGCCCGGCATATCAAACTATTTGATTGATAAAGCAAAGTTGGATGATATAATAAAACCTACCGGATTTGAGAATTTATTTTTAGTGACTGCAGGCACAATTCCGCCTAATCCTTCAGAATTGATTGTAAGACCATCTTTTCATGAAATGATAATTTCATTAAAAGAAAAATTTGATTATGTCATATTGGATACAGCTCCATTTGGCCCAGTAACTGATGCACAACTGCTTTCTCAGTATGCTGATATTTCATTGTTTGTTGTCAGACACAATTATACACCGAATCATCTTGTTAAAGAAATAGAATCGTTGTACAAACAAAAGAAGTTTAACAACATGTCCATAGTATTTAATGGAATTAAGCCAAGAGGCGCATCAATATTCAATTTTGGTTTTGGCGGATACGGTAATGGATATGGCAATGGGTATGGATATGGTTATGGATATAGTGATGCATACAAAGGTTATTATGTTGAAGATAATTCATCGTTTGGTTTGAGTAATATTTGGAATGTCAAAAAAATATTTTCAAGAATTTTCAAATCAAAATAAATAATCAATTTGTTCATTTAAAACAATCGTCTTCAGTTGAATATGTAACTGAGGACTAGCGAAGCTTTGTCAAATACTAAAGATAATACTTACTGGTACGTTGTTTATACTCGTCCAAGATGGGAAAAGAAGATAGCCAAGATTCTCGATGATAAGGGTATTGAAAACTATTGTCCACTCAATAAAGTCAGAAGACAATGGAAAGACAGGAAAAAAATTGTTTTGGAACCTTTATTCAAAGGATATCTCTTTGTAAGAATGGAAGAGTCTAAAAAATGGGATATAAAATTGATAGATGGGATAATCAATTATGTCTATTGGCTTGGTAAACCGGCAAAAGTAAAAGAGTCGGAAATTAACACAATTAAAAAGTTTTTGAATGAATTTGAAAACGTGGATGTAGTTGAATTGGATTTAAAAGAAAATGCCCGAGTTATTGTTACTAAAGGAGTTTTAATGAATTATAAAGGAATTGTGGTGGAAGTAATTGGCAATAAAGCAAGAGTACAGATAGACAGTATGGGTATCAGATTAAGCGCAATTATAGAAAAGTCTTCATTAGAAAAGGATAGGATTCATTATGAGTAAAAAAGTAATGTTTCTCACTTTAAGAACATTTTCGGCAACCGGAGGAATTGAAAAAGTATGCAGGTTGTTGAGCAAGGTTCTACATGAATATTCTTTTGACAATAAAAATGGGTATTGTGTTTTTTCCCTTTATGATAAGCAAGTCAATGCCATTGGAAACAGATATTTTCCGGTTGAAAATTTCAAGGCTTTTAAAGAAAATAAATTTTCATTCATATTTAATACATTTTTAAAATCCAGGAAATTCAATGTCATTATTCTAAGTCATGTTAATTTATTGCCTATTGGCTGGGTTATTAAAAAAATATATCCAAAAAAAAAATTGTTTTTGATTGCTCATGGAATAGAAGTTTGGGATTCATTGAATATGATTAAATCAATCATGTTGAAACAAGTTGACTCGATTATAACAGTCAGTAATTTTACACGAAGTAAAATGCAAGAGATACATCATTCCTCATCTCTACAATACAATGTAATCAATAATTGCATAGATCCTTTGTTGTATATGAAAGTGTCACAAACAAAAGTAGTCGCGCTTAGAAATAAATTGAATATTGCAGAGGGTGAGAAAGTTATTTTTACGTTATCACGTTTAAGTAAGGCAGACAGGAAAAAAGGATGCGAAAATGTCATTCGGGCTATGATAACGATTAAAAAAATACATAGAGATATTAAATATGTTATTGGAGGTGATACGGATTTGAATGAAAGAGAATATTTATTGAATCTGGCGTCTTCTTTGGGTTTGTATGATTCTTTGTTATTTACCGGGTTTATCCCTGACGATGAATTGGGTGATTATTACACCCTTGCAGATGTTTTCATTTTGCCAAGTATGAAAGAAGGGTTTGGGATTGTATTTGCAGAAGCTATGTTTTTTGGCACTCCGGTAATTGGCGGGAGCAAAGATGGTTCTGTTGATGCCTTGTGCAATGGACAACTTGGAACATTGATTGATCCTTTGGATATCAATTCAGTTGAAGAGGCCCTGATAAATGTTTTGAATGATAAAGATGCATACAGGCCTGATAAAGATTTATTGTTGTCTAAATTTGGTTTTGATGTATTCAAAATGAAGTGGATTGAATTGTTGAATCATTCTGTTAAACTGATTTAAGTGAAAAGATTCGCATTAATAGGCGCAGCAGGTTTTATTGCTCCCAGGCACATGAAAGCTATCAAAGAAACAAGCAACGATTTGGTAGTAGCAATGGATAAGTTTGACAGTATTGGAATAATTGACCAGTATTTTCCAAGAGCAGATTTTTTTACTGAGTTTGAAAGATTTGATAGATATATTGAGAAGTTGAGAAGGGAAAAAAATGGAATTGATTTTTTGACTGTTTGCACTCCCAATCACTTACATGATTCTCATATTCGATTTGGTTTGCGAAGTCATGCATCGGTTATCTGTGAAAAACCATTGGTGCTCAATCCTTGGAATCTTGAAGCATTGATGGATGAAGAAAAAGAATCCGGACAAAAAGTTTTTACCATTTTGCAGTTGAGGCATCATCCGGTAATTATAAATTTAAAAAACAGAATTCAGCAATCCGATTTGAATCATATATGGAAAATTGATTTGAAATATATAACAATCAGGGGAAAATGGTATCAAAGAAGTTGGAAAGGTGATGTTGAGAAGTCTGGAGGTATTGCTACCAATATCGGCATTCATTTTTTTGATATGCTGATATGGATCTTTGGTAATCCAATTGAGAATGTTGTTGCTGTTCAAAAAAATGACAAGGCTTCCGGAAGAATTATATTCACAAATGCTGAGGTAGATTGGTTGGTGAGTATAGATGAAAATGATCTTCCTGTTAATGAAAAAATAGAAGGTAAACATTCTTTCAGGTCTTTGAATGTTGATGGTGAAGATATTGAATTTAATAATGGATTCACTGACCTTCATACAGAGAGTTACAGGGCAATTATTTCAGGTAATGGTTTTGGTTTGAATGACGTAAGAAAAACAATTGAATTGGTTCATGATATACGCAATAAAAAGTCATAGATATTAATGTGATATGTTGAGATTAAACAAAGAAGACAACTGGGTGATTGAATCAAACAAAGGTTGGTTTAATGTAAAAATTACTGATATATGGGCTTATAAGGACTTAATGAAATTGTTGGTAAAAAGGGATTTTGTCACTTACTATAAACAAACAATTTTGGGGCCGATTTGGTTTTTATTACAACCTTTACTTACAACAGTGGTATTTACATTTGTTTTTGGAAAGATTGGTGGTTTAAAATCGGATGGTATTCCACGCCCATTATTTTATATGTCAGGTATTACTGCCTGGAATTATTTTTCGGATTGTTTGATTAAAAGTTCTTCTGTATTTAAAGATAATACAGGGATTTTCAGTAAAGTGTATTTCCCCAGGATAATCATTCCATTAAGCATTGTGCTAAGTAACCTTATTAAGTTCGGTGTGCAATTTTTGTTGTTGATTTTAATGATAGTTTATTATTTATATAATGACAGTAATTTTATATTAAATGGAAAATATCTATTGCTGTTACCTCTTTTGATTTGTATAATGGCTTTTTTAGGGTTGGGTTTTGGGATGTTTATAAGTGCCTTGACAACAAAATATAGAGATCTTTCATTTGTTGTGTCTTTCGGAGTTCAGTTATTGATGTTCACAACTACGGTTGCTTTTCCATTATCATCTGTACATCATCATTATCACCTTTTGGTCTCATTAAATCCAGCCACTCCAGTTCTTGAAGCTTTCAGATATATATTATTTGGGCGCGCTGATTTCAACTGGATATCATTAACATATTCTTTTGTTGTTTCTGTATTAGTTTTTTTTATTGGGATACTTGCTTTCAATAAAGTGGAGCAATCATTTGTGGACACTATTTAAAAGATAATTTTTTCTTACATCATATATGAGTGATTCGGTAATTGCTGTTGAAAATATTTCAAAATTCTATCAGATTGGAGAGTTTAATTCAGGCTCTTTGAGAAACGATATTCAGCAATGGCTGCATAGAAAAAATCGACGTTTTTCAGGTTTGCAAACAGAAAAAAATAATTTACTTGAATCACATAAAACAAGCAATAAAATTTGGAGTTTAAAGAATGTCAGTTTTAATGTTAATCGTGGAGATATAGTTGGCATCATTGGTAGTAATGGTGCTGGAAAAAGCACATTATTGAAAATACTGAGTAGGGTTACATCGCCGTCATCTGGAAAAATATTGGGTAAAGGTAAGGTTGCATCATTGCTTGAAGTTGGTACTGGGTTTCATCCCGATCTTACAGGAAGGGAAAATATTTTTTTAAATGGGGCAATTCTTGGAATGAACAATAAAGACATTAAACGTAACCTGGATGAAATCATTTCTTTCAGTGGGGTAGAGAATTATATAGATACACCTGTTAAAAGATATTCATCGGGTATGTATGTAAGACTAGCATTTGCAGTAGCGGCTCACCTGAATACAGAAATATTGATTGTTGATGAGGTCTTGTCTGTTGGAGATGCGCAATTTCAAAAAAAATGCATGGGTAAAATATCTGAATTGAGCAAAGGAGATGGAAAAACAATTCTGTTTGTCAGTCATAACTTAAATAGTATTCGTACTTTATGCAATAGATCATTATTACTTGATAAGGGGTCTTTGCTTTTTGATGGGTCTGTAAATGAAACAATCAATAAATATACAGAAGGGTTTTTAACTGAAAATGAAACTAAATTATTTCTTGCATTTAAATCTGCTGAAAAGAAACATATAAATATCGAACAGATTAAGGTGAATGATTCCATTAATAATCCAGTAAAATTATTTGGAGGAAATAATGTTATTGAAATTGAAATATCAGGGGAAGTTTTTTCTGAAACAAATATTTCATTCGAATTTAAATTATTTGATAAAGATTTGATGCCATTATTGTTTTATAGTCCCGCTCATTTTGAAGGTATTTCCGAAAAAGTTGTACCGGGTAAATTTCATTTTTGTAAAAAAATTGAGTTGCCAAAGCAAATAAATAAAGGAAACTTTGTTGGTTCATTGTATTTGACGGATCCAGGGTTTGAATATCATGTGAAATTTGAACATTCGATGAATATAATGATAGATGGTTATCCAACAAAAACAGGTCATGTATTTGAATACAAAAATGGTGCAGGGTTTTTATTCTCACATTGATTTAATTGGCTAAGATTTTCATTTCATACGGGAGTAATCATTTTCGCAATTCTTTAATCAGGATAGGTAAAGAAGCTAAACGTTTAGGCCTGTTTGATAAAATAATTTTATACACTGAAAATGATTTGCCCGAATTCATAAAATCCTCACCTGTTTTTACATCTAAAAGAGGAGGTGGATATTGGGTATGGAAAGCATATATCATTCAGCATACACTTTCAATAATCAATGACGATGATATTTTATTTTACGCTGATGCAGGCTGTACATTAAATAAATCTCATTTGTGGAACGAATATTTCAATTTTCTGGAAAATCATAATGCCATATATTTTCAATATAAGAATATAGATTATGGTTGGAGTCGTTTTTCAAAATATGATTCCCCTCAATTGAATTATTGGATTAAAGGAAATGCAATAAATCATTTAAATCAATATTTTCTTGATGATGCATGGTTAAAGTACAATAAAATTATGGCGGGTGTTCTCTTTTTGAAGAAAGCAAATAATCAAAACAAAGTAATTGAGAATTGGTATAATTTAATTTTAAATAATCCTCATTTGTTATCAGACAGTAATGATTTGAACGAAATTGAAACTAATCCTTTTCTAAACGAACACAGACATGATCAGGCATTGCTTACTGCCATGGTCTACTTGTATAAAGATATTGACAATGCACTTATTTTACCAGAATCTTTCGAATTGGTTGATAGCGGCCCTATTTTAACAAGCAGATTGAATGATTTTAATATTACAGGGTTGAAATATAATTGGCTGACGAAAAAATTATCGTTTAATTATCAACGTTTGAAGTCATTATTGAAATATTAATTGAGTATGGTAACGCTGTATATTTCTCTATATAAAACGGATTCAACAAAAAGAAAGAACGATTTTTTGCTTTGTCTTCGAGAAAATATAAACAATAAACTTATTGATAAAATAGTGGTATTGAATGAAGGGTTTGATGATCCCATTTTACATTCCCCTAAAATAAAATTAGTTTCTTTGTCAGAACGTCCATTTTTTTCATCATTTTATGAATATCTGGAAATTGATTCCATCAATATTATTGCAAACAATGACATCCGTTTTGATGGAAGTTTATTTTATTTAAAATGGTTGTTCTTAAAAAAAGGTGATTTATTATCACTTACCAGAAAAGAAAAGAACTATCAGTTATTAAGAAAGGAGGAAGGTGATACTCAAGATGCATGGATATTCAAGGGTAGACCAGATTGTTTAAATCAATGTGATTTTTATATGGGTAAATTAGGTTGTGATGGAAGACTTAATTATATATTTTACAAAGGTGGTTATCGTGTATTAAATCCATCCAGATTAATTTCAATTTTTCATGAACATACTCCTCCATTCAGTGAGCATTCTGAATCAGAAAGAATAAAGGGAACTTATTTGTTCTCAAAGCCCATTGGTTTCTTTTTATTTCATTTTAATCGAATATTACTCTATTATACTTCAAGGTATAGGGTTAATTATTTTTACGCTGAATAATAAAATTCAGTCTTTACTTTCTGTAGTGCTTTCCCCAAAAAAAATTTTAATAATTTCTCCTACTCCAACACATCCTTCCAATGCAGGAAATAGGAAAGGCGTGTTGAATATAGCTCAATTTTTTAAAAATTTAGGTGGTGATGTTTCGTTTTGTTTTCTTGAAATGGAAACGTATTCGATTCAAGAAATGAATAATTATTTTTCAGGAAATCTGTTCATTATTGAAAAAAAAGATATCTACATCAATCGAATTGATTTGATGAAATTTCTTCGAAAACTGATGTTTAAATTAAAGTATTCAATAGGTATTGTTATAGGAATTGTATCCAATGAACAATTAAGGTATAATACTGAAGTAGACTTTTTGATAAATAAAAATATAATTAGTAAAATAAAAGAAATAAGCAAACAAAACTGGGACATTGTAGTATGTGAGTATGTTTGGTTATCAAAGTTGTTAACTTTCTTTTCAAAAAGTACATTGAAAATAGTTGACACCCATGACAGTTTTAAAAATAGGTATAAAAAATATTTGGAGATGAATGTATATCCTCAATGGGTTAGTTTATTCGAAGCAGAAGAGATAAAGGGATTGAAAAGAGCCGATATGATCATTGCTTTGAATAAAACAGATGAAATTCATTTCAGGTTAAAAACCAATAAGGAAATACTTAGGTTTCATCATATACCCGAATTGAAACCTGTTCAAAAAAAAGATTTTAATTTTACTTTACTATATTTTGCTTCATCTAATTTGAATAATATTCGTTCCATCAACTATTTCATTGATAATGTTTTCAAAAATTTAAAAAATAATTTTCCATCAATTAGATTATTGATTGGTGGTTCAATTTCCAACGTAATGAATAGCATTGATTCTGATATATTAATCAAAGGTGAATTTGAAGATCCTGCTTTATTTTATAAACTTGGAGATATAGTCATCAATCCTGAAATATCAGGAACTGGATTTAAAATAAAATCTTACGAAGCATTATCATATGGATTGCCATTAATTTCAAGTAGAGCAGGGGCTTCAGGTATTTCTGATATTATGGATTCTGAAGATTGTCCTGTTCTAATTGCTGATTCTCCGAATGATTATATTATTCATATTTTATCACTTGCGGACCCTGAAATGTATGGCAAGGTTGTTGATAAAGGGCTTTCATATATAGTTAAAACCAGGCAGTATAGTAAAAATAATTTTTTAAACAGTATTAAAAAATTTATTCCGATTGATTAAATCTGTTGCTATACTGACTCGCCCAGACAATAAAAGTCCAAAAGTGCTTGCGCAATCATTTAAAAGTATGTGCAGCCAAATTTCAGTTAAAGCGGATATATTTTATGAAGGGGCTGCTTTACTTGGAAGATTGTTTAGCCTTTTTGACAACAGGCTATTTAAGAAAAATTTTCATTTCATATTTCGTCAAAAGTTAGTTAATTATATAAGTGATCAATGGCTGATTATTAAACTAAGAAAGTATGATTTGATTGTAATTTCTGAATGCATTCCAAACGCATATTGGAGAGGTTACTATGACGTGGAAAAACTTAAAAAAAAAATCAGAAAACCTATTGCCATATATGAAGTTTATTATTTGGGCAATTCTATTACTCATACAAATTTGTTGAATCAAGGGTGTCATTATGGAATCGACAGGTATGATTGGAATTTTTCAATATCTGAGATTGCTGAAATAAGAAAAAAACCCTCAATATACTTGAAGTGGACCTCAATAGGTTTGCATATTGCTAATTGTGGATTAAAGCCTCTGGTTAAGAATGAAATTATTGCTGTAATTGACTTCGCTCAAAAAGGTTTTGAACAATACAGAGATGAACAGATTGAAGTTCTTGCATCTTTTCCTCAAATTAAATTGATTTATCTTGATGGAGAATACACAAACGATGAGATTAGAAAAATATATGGAAAAGCAAGTTTGTTTTTTGTTCAATTTCCCGAAGCATTTGGTGTATCAATAGCTGAGTGCCTTTCCACAGGCAGCCAAGTCATTGTAAAAGATATCAACTGGGCCATGTCATGGAGATTGCAAAATGACAAAAGTGAGGAATATTTGCCAGGCTGTTTTTATGTGTATGAAAATTCTTATAATCTTAATAAATTTCTTCAGGAATTTTTAAACAATTTTGACTCCCATAAAAGTTCATTGAATGTGTATGATACATTTATCAAGCATTATTCTCATTTTTATAATGGAGATTTACAATCGCTGAAAGCATCATTTGATGATATTGAAAAACAAAACGTTTTTAATTGAATGAAGGTGCTTTTTGTAGTTCCTTACGATAAAATTGTTCCTCCTGAAAATGGAGGAATGGTTCGTTGTGTTAATATTATTGACCAGGTATCAAAATACGCTGATACTACAGTTATTTCATTTCAATCATCGCTTGACTTGAATAAATATCATTTTCAAGCAATTGAAAATATTCGGTTTATAGATGTTGAGTATTCTAAAATTCAAAACAAATCCCGGTTCAATCTGTTTTGTCGAAGAATTGTTAACGCTATTTTTTACCGTGTCTTAAAAAGAACATTCAAGGGGCCTGCTGATATTAATCTTATCAGATATTACAATCCATTGATAAAAGAATTGAGATTACAGCAGTTTGATTTTGTTGTTTTGGAAAATTTGAGTTCTTTGAATGCGGTATCTATCATCAGAAAATATCAATTCAAAACTAAAATAATTTACGATGCCCATAATGTGGACACTACCTTAATTAATCAACATGTGTCATCATTCAATAAGTATGTGATAAACAAAGAGCGATATTTGCATAAATACGTTAATGAAATCTGGGTTTGCAGCGAAACAGATGGGAAGCAGTTTCAAAAAGCAAATAATGGGTTAATAAAATATACAGTAATACCAAATGGTACTTATAATCAATCATTTATTAACGATGATGAAAAAAAATATGAACTGATATTTTGTGGTTCATTGGATTACAAGCCGAATGAGGAAGGGTTGATATGGTTTATTGATAATTGCTGGGAAAATCTACAAATATCATTACCTAATTGTACCTTAATTGTAGTTGGTTCTGGTAAACAAAGCTATCAATTGTTTGAAAAATTAAATACTGATGGAATAATTAACATTGGAAAAGCAGACGATTTGAATAAGTATTATAAACAGTCAATGATATCAATAGTTCCTTTATTGAGTGGTAGTGGTACAAGATTGAAAATTTTGGAATCCATGTCTTTGGGTGTTCCTGTAGTTTCAACCTCAAAGGGAGCGGAAGGTATTGAATATACAATTGGTAAGAATATCGAAATCGCAGACAATGCATCCCAGTTTACACAAATAATATTGTCATTATTGAAAAATATGGGAAAAAGAAATGAAATGATTTCTAATGCTGCACAGTTAGTGAAAGATAAATACGACTGGAACATTATTGGTAAAAAAATTCTTCAATCACTTCAATAATTTGAATACTCCATTAGTCAGCATAATAATTACCTCATTTAACCGTGAAGAATTCATCGAACAGGCAATAACCAGTGTATTGTCTTCCTCGTATCAAAATTTTGAATTGATAGTTTCTGATGATTGTTCAACTGATGAAACAATTTCAATTATAAATAAATATTCAAATAAAGACGATAGAATACATTTATATATCAATAATAAAAATGTTGGCGACTATCCTAACAGAAATATAGCAGCCTCTTATGCTACTGGTAAATATTTGAAATTTGTAGATAGTGATGATTATATTTTTCCGGAAACAATCCGAGTAATGGTAGATGCTATGGAAAAGTATCCTTCAGCAGCTTTCGCAGTTTCTTCCAGAACAGAAATAGATGAAAAATGCTTTACATCATCTGAAGCCTATCATTGTCATTTTCATATTAGAGGGTTACTTGATTATGGCCCGACTGCTGCTATAATAAGAAGAGATTTATTTATAGCGTCTAATGGATTTAAGGAATTCCAAAATGTAAGCGATATTGATTTGTGGTTAAGATTGGCGGCAAATCATTCTATGATTGAACTTCCTAAAAATCTTGTTTATTGGAGAAAACATTCCAAACAACAAATTCAAATCGCTCCTGAAAAATATACAGAATATTTTTGCAGAATACTGTCTGAAAATCTGCTCTCTGAATCATGCCCACTCACTAAAGAAAAGTCATTGAAGATAATAAGTAATAAAAGACACTTGAATGCAAGGGCAATTATGAGGTATTTATTGAGAACAGGTAATTTTAAAAAGAGTATGTATTTATGGAATGTGAATAAACATACATTATTTGAATTGTTTTAATGGAATTGGTATCTGTCATCATACCTGTATATAACGGAGAAAAGACCATTCGCCGTTGTGTTGATTCAGTGTTACATCAAACATGGAACAATTTCGAAATTATTATTGTGAATGATGGTTCAACAGATGAAACAGCCGAAATTCTGCAAAATGAATATAGTATTGATAAGCGAATTAAAATAATACATCAATCCCAATCCGGAAGTCCAGTTGCAAAGAATGTAGGAATGAAAAATGCAACCGGTGATTTTTTTCAATTTTTGGATTGCGACGATTATATTAGTGCTGATAAATTTGAAAATCAAATTAGAATTATCGGAAGATTTAAATCTACATTGGTTTGGTGCTCAAGTCATAAAAATAGTATTTCCAACAAAGCTGTTTATAAAGTAATTGATAAGAAAAAATTATATTCTATCGATAATCCTTTTGAATTCTTATTGAGTTTAAATGGTATTGATGGTCACATTTCAATGATTCAGCCTAATGCATTTTTAGTTTCAAAAGAAATCATTCGAAAAGCAGGGATATGGAATGAAGAGTTAAGCAAATCTCCGGATGATGACAGTGAGTTTTTCTCCAGAATTATACTCAATTCAGATAAAATAGCATTTGATGATTTAAGTTGCAATTATTATTCTTGTCAAGAAAATTCACTCTCCAATCAAATCAATTCAGTATATGCTGAAGGAGCATTGAAAACAGTCAAGTATAAATTTGAAAATATACTTACAGTTAAAAATACAGTTGCCATTAGAAAACTCTATAGAAAGCATCTCAGTATAGTTGCATATTTATATGGACATCTTAATGGGGAAGTGTTGAATGAAGCATTTAAACTCATTCAAAGTTTAGGCTTCAGAAGATTCTCTTTTGTGGGAGGTTGTGTTTTTAGGATTATTTCAACATCAACATCTTTTAAAACCGCCTTGATATTTCAAAATTATTTTAAAAGGTGCAGGAAGTATTTTGCAAAATCAATTATTGAATGAGATTATTGATAATTGGATCTGACAATAATAATTCAATTGAAAGATATTATTTAAAATATCTTTCTAAACAAAAAGAATTTTCTCATGTGGAATTTTATGGCGCACATGATTTGTTTTTAAATTATTATCAAAGCAATGTTATAAATAAAATTCTGTTCAGGCTTGGATTGAGCAGCGTACTGAATAGAATTAACAATTCTATTTTAAAAAAAATAAAGGTTTTCAAACCAGATGTTCTATTGGTATTCAAAGGAATGGAAATATTTCCCGAAACTTTACATTGGATAAAAAAACAATCTGTTTTAATAGTGAATTATAACACAGACAATCCATTTGTATTTACCGGAAGAGGGAGTGGCAATAAAAATATTGTAAAATCTATTTCTTTGTACGATTTATTTATTAGTTATGACAAAGGAATTTCTGAACAGGTAAAAACCAAATTTCGTATTGATACATCAGTTATTCCTTTTGCTTTTGAAGAAAAATCAGCAACAATTGTAAATGAGGAAGAAAAAAATAAATTGTGTTTTATAGGAAATGAAGATGTTGACAGGCTTTTGTTTATTAACAAACTGGCTGAAAATAATATTCAATTGGATTTATATGGCGACTGGAATAAGAAAAATTTACATAGTAATATTCAGTACTTCGGGAAAATAAATAGAGATGAACTGCTTAATTGTATGAATCGATATAGAATTCAATTGAATTTATTGCGACGTCACAATCAAACTTCCCACAACATGAGGACATTTGAAATTCCCGCAGCAGGAAGTATTCAGTTGGCCCCATTGACAATAGACCATCTTACTTTTTTTGAACCTGATAAAGAGATTTTTCTGTTTAGAGATATTGATGACTGCATATGCAAGATTAAATATTTGCTCTCATTAAAAAAAAATGATGCGGATGATTTAAGATATTTATCTCAGAAAAAACTACTCGCATCAGGTTATTCCTATTATGACAGATCTATTGCATTGACTAAAGTTATTAATGAATTCAAACAAATAAATGAGCAGAAAGTTAGATAAAAATAAAATCGCTTTTATTCATTTTCAGCCAGTTGAATTGTATCCACCTGCAATGAATTTGGTCAATTATTTAGGCGAGTTTACAACAAATTTAATTTTATTATTTACCAATTCATTAAATAAGGAAATCAATTTAACACCATTTTCAAGTGATTTAATAAATATTGAAATTTTAAGGCAGTCTTACATTCCTAAAAATTCATTACTCCGCTATTACAATTATTTGAAATTTTATTTTACTGCCATCATTAATTTATTTTATTACAGGCCTTCTGTTGTGATTTATATGGAATCTATCTCTTCATTGCCTGCAATTATCTATAAAAAAATATTCAAAAATGTCCAATTGATTGCTCATTATCATGAGTATACATCTCCTGAGGAATATAAAAATGGTATGAGATTGGTTAAATGGATGCACCAAATGGAATTAAAAATGTTTCATCAATACAATTGGATTTCACATACTAATTCAGTGAGGTTGAACAAATTCATGACAGATAATCGGTTGCTTAATTTGAAGGATTCAATTTTTCATGTAATGCCAAATTATCCACCGGGAAATTGGAAAAAACAAAGTAAAACCGATGATTCTACTATCTTGAAATTAGTATATATTGGTTCACTAGGATTGGAATCTTCATATTTAAGAGAAGTGATTGCATGGATTAATAAACATCAAGAATCAATAACCTTAGATATTTATTCATTTAATATTAAAGAAGATGCATTGAATTTAATATTAAAATGCAATACAGGCAATATTCGATACAAGGGGTATTACAATTATTTTGAAATGCCCGATTTTTTAAAAAATTATCATTGTGGTCTTGTATTATATAAACCTGAAACATTCAATTATTTGTATAACGCGCCTAATAAATTATTTGAATATTTGGCTTGTGGTTTAGATGTATTGATTCCCGACACTATGCTATATGCTCAGAAATATATCAATCATGAATTAATTCCGAGAGTGTTTTCGATTGATTTTATGAATTTGGAAAATGTTGATATCGCTTCTCGATTAAAGAACAGAAATCTGCCGGAATCAAATTCATTTTACATTTCTGAAATGGTCTACGCTGAGATGCTTAATGATATTCAAGTGTTTCAGAGAAATATCCATGATTAAAAAACTTGCCATCATATCAACGCATCCAATTCAGTATAATGTGCCGTTGTTTCAACTGTTACATGCAAGAAACAAAATTGAAATAAAAGTATTTTATACTTGGGGAGAAGATGTAATGAATGATAAATTTGATCCAGGTTTCAATGATATTATTGAATGGGATTTACCTTTATTGACAGGTTATAATTCCGAATTCTGCAATAATATTTCAAAAGAAAAAGGTTCTCACCATTTTAATGGAATCAAAAATCCAGATTTGATTGGTAAGGTAAATGCATACAATCCTGATGCATTGTTGGTTTTTGGCTGGAGTTTTAATAGCCATTTAAAGGCGTTGAGATATTTTAAAGGAAAGGTTCCTGTTTTGTTCAGAGGAGATTCCACATTACTTGATTTCAGTAGTTTTCTTAAAAAAAAGTTTCGAAATTTATTTTTAAAATGGGTATATCGACATATTGACTTAGCGCTTTTCACTGGTAAAAACAATTATGATTATTTTATTTCGGCAGGCTTAAAATATAATCAATTGGTTTTTGCTCCTCATTCAATTGATAATAATCGTTTTGGAAATTTACCATCAGAAATGAAAGAATTTTCTTCTAAATTAAAATTAGATATGGGAGTTCATTCTACTGATCTTGTTCTTTTATTTGCTGGCAAATTTGAAAATAAAAAAGATGTGTTGTTTTTAATTGAGGGATTTAAAAAAGCATCATTATTAAAAAATATTCATTTAGTTATCGCAGGTAGTGGAGTACTAGAGGATAAAATAAAAATTTCAATAAAAGATTTTTATAACATTCATCTGATTGGTTTTGTCAATCAGTACAATATGCCTGCTGTTTATGAAATGGCTGATGTCTTTATTCTTCCTTCAAGAGGCCCAGGTGAAACATGGGGTTTATCTGTAAACGAAGCAATGGCGAATGGGAAAGCAATTATTGTAAGCGATAAGTGTGGTTGTGCTGCTGATTTGATTCAGGGTAATGGATTTGTATTTGAATCAGGTAATCGTGAGGATTTGATCGCTAAACTTCAATTCATTACGACTAGTCGGCAGAATTTGGAACAAATGAAATTGAATTCAAAAAAAATCATTGAAAATTATTCATTGGATAGATTGGCTTCAGTCATAGAATCAGCTGTTTTGAATGTATGAGTATAGTGATATGTAAATTACCTAATGCCGGATTGGGAAATCAGTTGTTCCCATTAATGCATTCCATGGTTTTTGCTCAAATCAATCATTTGCCACTTAAGATAATTGGTTATCATCAAATTAAAATTGGACCATACCTCAGAAATGAAAAATCAAAAAGAAATTATGCTGATTATTTTTTATTTCAACATTCCATTTTTCGGGAGATGATGGATAAGATAAAATGCCAGTTTTATTTAAACAAATATGAAAGAATAGATGAGCCTGAATTGAAAAAAATAAATAGGGAAGGTAGGGAAAACAAAGTCTTTTTATTTTCAAAATTACCTTCTTATAAAGACTATTTCATTCATTTACGAGACCACAGGGATTTAGTTAAAGAATTATTGATGTCAAATCTAACATCAACTATAAAAAGTAAATTGGAACTTTCAAAATTATCTGATATTGGCGTTCATGTTCGAATGGGAGATTTTAGAAAATTGTCTACTGGTGAGAATTTCAAAGGAGGACATGTAAGAATGCCGGAGCAATATTTTGTAAATACCATTCATAAGATTAGGCAGTATTTGGGATTCGATATACCTGTTTCGGTTTTTACAGATGGATATCAGCATGAGTTTAATGATTTGATAAAAATGAATGCTATAACAGTAGAAGAAAGTAAAATAGATATTGTTGATCTGCTGAATTTAAGTAAATGTAAATTAATCATCACCTCTCAAGGAAGTACCTTCAGTTATTGGGCTGGATTTCTTTCAAACGCCGCCATCGTTCATCATCCTGAACATATGCATGTAAATTTGAGAAATGAAAATGGTCGTTTTTACGAAGGTGATCTGGATATGAAAAATGTTCAACTATTGTCTGTTTTACATGAATGTAAAACAGATTTTCATTAAATTTAATCATAAGAATTGAAAACACTTTTCAAGTTTAATATTAATTGGAATATTTTTATTTTGTTGTCTGTTCTTATCAGACTCATTTTCTTAGATCTTTCTATTTTTTCATTTTTAGCAGTTGTTGTTTCTCTATATCAATTTTTATTATTGTTGCATTCATTAGGTAAAATAATTCCCATTAGGTTTCTTTTAGGTTCATTCATGTGTCTTCAACTTCTTCTCGGACCTGTATTAGCATATAATGGTCTGGATAATTATCAGACTGGATTTTATAAAATGCAGATTCCGGAGCAGGAATATTTTATGTATGTTTTACCAGCTGTGGTAATGTTCATTTTGGGATTACATTTTAAAGCAGGTTTTTTTGATGGAGAAACTGTAGATATTGAATCTGTTGAAAAATATGTTAAGGGTCATCCAAAGTTGCCTTTTTTATTGATAATTGTTGGTTTCTGTTCAAGTATTTTCGGATCTTTTTTCAGTAATGATTTTGCTTTTGTTTTTTTTCTTGTAGGTGGGTTTAAGTTTATTGGTGTTTTCTTGCTTATGTTCAGTGATTACAAATTAAAACCAATATATCTTATTGTTGTGTATGCTTCAATAATCGCTTCTTCAATCATGAATGCAATGTTTCATGATTTATTGATTTGGCTGATTTTTTTGGGAACAATATTCGCAATACGTTACAAGCCATCTGGATTGTTTAAAACAACAATTGTTATAGCATTTGTTTTGTTTGCAGTTTTCATACAAATCATTAAACCTGATTACAGAAAGTCGACTTGGAAGCAAGGTGAAGAAGCAGGAGTAGAAACCTTAGAAAAAACGATCAGTCAGCGGCAGGAAAAAACAGGATTTTTCGATTTTAATCAATTGGCTCAAAGTAATCTGAGAATAAATCAGGGAGCCATCATTACCAATATTATGAGGAATGTACCAGAACATATTCCATTTTCGAATGGTACAGAGTTGATGCAGGTTTTGGAAGCATCCATACTGCCCAGAATAGTAGCCCCTGATAAGTTAAATGCCGGAGATCGAGATTTTTTTATGAAATGGTCAGGTATGGTGATTTCCAGTAACACCTCAATGGGATTGAGTTCTGTGGGAGATGCTTATGTTAATTTTGGTATAATAGGAGGTTGCATTTTTATGTTTTTTTACGGATTATTGTTCAATACAACTTTGAAACAGTTTAATAAATATAAAAAAGAATTTCCCCTATTGATTTTGTTTATTTGTCTTGTTTTTTATTATCCTATCAGACCTGATTGTGAATTGCATACCATATTAGGACACTTATTTAAATCATGTTTTTTAATTTTTGTGATGTTTAAAATATGGAAGCATGACTTAATGGTAAAATTTTCAGCTAATTGAAAACTATTTTTATAACAATTCCTTGGTTTACTCCTGCATTTAAAGCGGGAGGCCCCATTCGGTCAATCAACAATCTTGTAAACAAATTTGATAAAGATGTTCATTATTTTATTTTCTGCAGCAATAAGGATGTAGATGGTGAGAAGTTAAAAAATATTGAAACAGACAAATGGATTATTTTTAACCAATATACAAAAGTTTGGTTTGATTCTTCTGCTTTTCCATTTTTGAAATTCAGGAAATTGATTTCAGAACGAAAATTTGATGTGTTGTATATCAACGGAATATTTTCTTTTTCGTTTAGCATATTTCCTATGTTGTTTGGTAAAGCCGAAAAGGTAATTGTTTCTCCCAGAGGAATGTTGCATCCAGGTGCTCTTTCAAAGAAAAAAATAAAGAAAAAATTATTCTTACAATTCTTGCAAATAACTGATGTGACAAAAAGATGCCATTTTCATGCTGTTGATTTAATGGAGAAAAATTGTATCAATGGAATATTTAGAAAACGGATTTCTGTTACAATTGCCGGGAATTATGCTTCACAGTTTAAACATGCATTCTCTCACAAAAAAAAAGTTGGTGAATTGAAGTTGATCACAGTTGCTTTAATAAGTCCTATGAAAAATCATTTGATGATTTTAAAAGCGCTGAAAGAAATCAATGGTTTGGTTGAATATCATATTATTGGCGGTATTAAGGATAACGTATATTGGAAAAAATGTCTTGAGATTATTAATGAAATGCCAAAAAATATCAAAGTTAAATTTCATGGTGAAATACCCCCAAATGATATATCTCAATATTTCAATGATTCACCTGTGATGATTATGCCCAGTGAAAGTGAAAGTTTTGGACATTCAATCATTGAATCTTTAATGGCAGGTATTCCTGTTATTACATCCAATGCTACACCTTGGAAATATTTGCAGGAGAATAATGCGGGATTTAATGCAGTTCCTGATATTCCTACATTAAAAGAATTGATTCGTTTTTATCTGTCTCTCAATGATGAAGAATATTGTTCAACTTCATTAGCCGCTGTTGCATATTCCAATAAACATTACAATGAAATCATTTTGAACAAGGAATACACCACATTATTATTACAGTAAAACAGGATTATCAGTGAGTCGAACTTTTGATAAAAAAATATTTACTCTTTTTTTTATAAAAATCATTTTATTTTATTGCATTTTTTATTTCGGATCTCTTGCAATCATTGGCTTTTCTTCAGAAAACGGGTACTATCTTGATTTTGTGCATCGTTATCTTGATTATATCAGTATTTTAAAGATATCTTTATTGAAAGGGGCGAGTTTGGTTGCTCAGATGTTTGGTTTTGAAACAATTCAGGAATCAGAAGATTTAATAAGAGTAATTGGTGCAAGAGGAGTCAGGGTGGCTATAAGTTGTTTGGGTATTGGTGTAATGAGTTTTTGGGCTGCATTTACATTAAGCAATAAAATACACGTTAAGAAAAAGATTTTTTGGTTATTGGGTGGTTTGATTTTTTTGTGGGTAATCAATGTTTGCAGAATTGGTTTATTTTTAGTGTCCATCAATAAAGGCTGGTCAATGCCTTTTGGTCTTGATCATCATACATGGTTCAATATTGCAGCTTACATGGCAATTTTTATCATGATTTATTTTTTTGAAAAATCAAATAATAAAACAGCAATTAAATGAGTGTAGATTTATCTCTATATCAAAACAACTTACATCAACCTGCCGGAACCTTCAAAAGAATATTATGGTATTATACCAATATACTTTTATATAAATCTGCTTTGTTTCCTATCTATGGTTTTAAAATCTTCATTCTTAAATTATTTGGAGCAACAGTTGGAAATAATGTAATTATAAAACCATCCGTTAACATCAAATATCCCTGGAATCTTCACATAGGACATAATGTTTGGATTGGCGAAAACGTTTGGATTGACAATTTGGTTGCAGTTAAAATTGGTAATAATGTTTGTTTGTCTCAGGGGGCAGTTCTAATGAACGGCAGTCACAATTACAAGAAAAAGCATTTTGATTTACTGATTGCACCAATTGTTATTGAAGATGGAGTATGGATATGTGCAAAGTCAATTATTTATGGAGGAGCAACTATTGAGGAAAATGCCATATTGTTAAGTGGTTCTGTAACTTCTAAAAAACTTGAAAAGAATGGAATTTATCAAGGCAATCCCGCAGTAAAAATCAGAGAAAGGCAGTTCGATTAAAAATGAATATTTTTACAAGTAAGTGAAAGTTACCATCATAACAGTTACATTAAATGCAGCGTCTACACTGGAAGCTAGTATTAATTCTGTATTATCTCAAACGTATTCAAACATAGAGTATATTATCATTGATGGGAAGTCTAAAGATAATACAGTAGACATCATTAAAAAATATCAGGACAAGATAAGTTGTTGGGTGTCAGAAACAGACCGAGGAATGTATGACGCTATCAACAAGGGTATAGGTTTGGCAACAGGAGATATTGTTGGTTTGTTGAATAGTGACGATTTGTTTTACAGCAATGATGTTATTCAATCAATAGTAGAAACATTTACTTCTGAAAATACAGATAGTGTTTACGGGGATTTGGAATATGTAGATGCAGAAGATACCGACAAGGTTTTTAGGATATGGAAAGGGAAGGTATATAGAAGAAATCGCTTTCTATTAGGCTGGATGCCTGCTCATCCTACCTTTTACGTTAAACGTAGCATTTATTTAAAGTATGGTGGCTATGAAAATCATTTTTATTCAGCCGCTGATTATGAATTGATGTGTCGTTATCTTTACAAATTAAAAATCAGTTCGGCTTATCTGCCAAAATTGATTGTGAAAATGAGAATGGGAGGTCAAAGCAATCGAAGTTTTAAAATGAGAGTAAGGGCAAACAGAAGGGATTATCTGGCAATGAAAAAAAATAATATTCCTTTTGCTTTTCTGGTTTCAATTTTAAAGCCATTGAGCAAGTTGCATCAATTTTACAGCATCAGTAAACCCGAATGATAACTAAATAATGAATTGAAAAAAGCATGTTTTCCATATTTAAAATAAAACCGAAATTTCCAAAGGATTATTTCCCCATTACGACTGACATTCATTCTCATATTCTTCCCGGAATAGATGATGGATCTCCTGATATAGAAACCTCTATATTTCTTATAAAGGGACTTATGAAACTTGGCATTAATAAATCCATTGCAACACCACATATCATCAGCGACTTATACAGAAATACCCCTTCTACCATTGCAAATTCATTGTTATTGTTGAAAAAAGAGTTAAGCAATCAGGGAATTGAATTTGAGATTTCTGCCGCTGCAGAATACATGATGGATACTTATTTTTTTGAATTATTAAAAAGTGGAGAACCATTGCTTACCATAAACGATAATTTAGTATTGACTGAATTTTCTTATGTTTCTCCTCCGGATGAAATTGAAAAAATATCTTTTGAAATTATAACAGCCGGTTATAAGCCTGTGCTTGCACATCCTGAACGGTATGGTTTCTTCAATAGAAATCTAGGGATGTATAATAAACTAGTAGAGCTCGGATTTCTTTTACAGGTTAATTTATTGTCATTGGCTGGTTTTTATGGTAAAGACTGTAAAAAAGCCGCACAATATATTTTAGACAATAATCTGGCAGCCTTTACTGCAACTGATTTGCATCATGAAAGACATTTGATGATGTTAAATCAGAAAAGAAGTAGGGCTGAGTTTCATAAATATCTTTCACATAGAAAATGGAATGTTTTTTTTCGCTAAATAGACCATTCGATTATCTCATTTACCCACTCTTTTTTATAGTGCGTTGTTATTTTTATATAGTTATCTGAGTAGCCCTCCATCATTCCGTTTTTATTTACACTTTCAAACAAAACTTTTCTGGTTTGCCCAATGTGCTGTTCTGTGAAAGATCGCATTTTGTTGTAACTTAAATTTCTCAGTAAGCTGTTTCTTTCATTTCTGACATTCACAGGAATGACCGGCTTTAAGTTTAGCGCATGTGTATCGTCTCTTTCAGAGTAGGTGAAAACGTGAAGGTAGGATAATTTCAAATTGGCTATAAAATCGGCAGATTCATTGAAGTCTTCACTCGTTTCACCTGGAAAGCCTACAATTACATCTGCGCCAATACAGGCGTGAGGCATTAGGTTTTTAATCAGATTTACTTTTTCAGCATACAGTTCACGCTTGTATCTTCTGCGCATATTCGACAACGTTATATTGCTGCCGCTTTGAAGAGGAATATGAAAATGAGGCATGAACTTTTTACTGGTTGAGATAAATTCAATCATTTCATTGCTCAGCAGATTGGGTTCAATGGAGGATATTCTGACTCTTTCAATAGGTGAGTCGGCTTCAATTACTTTTATTAAATCAAAAAAATCTTCTTCCTTTTTTTTACCTCCTGATATTCCTTTTCCAAAATCACCCAGATTGATTCCTGTTAAAACAATTTCTTTGGCGCCTCCTGCTGCTATTGCTTCAATGTTGTCTAATACATTGGCAATACTGTCACTTCTGCTTTTTCCTCTTGCCATAGGAATAGTGCAAAAACTGCAGTTGTAATCACAACCATCCTGTACTTTTAAAAAAATCCTGGTTCTTTCATTGATGGAATGGGAAGGAATAAAAATATTTACATCTTCAATATCACAACTGCATATTTTTCCTGAATCATTTTTGGAAAGTTCTTTAAGATGTTCCGCTATATTGAATTTTTCTGCGGCTCCTAAAACCAGGTTTACGCCTGGAATGGCTGCAATTTCCTTAGGTTTCAATTGAGCATAACAACCCGTAATTACCACCAGCGCTTCTGGCGCTTTTTTTTGAATACGTCTTACCAGCTGACGACATTCTTTATCTGCATTGTCAGTAACAGAGCAAGTATTGATTACATATAAATCGGCAGTTTCATGAAAATCTTTTTTTATAAAGCCTTCTTTTTCAAGCATTCTTCCCATTGCGGTCGTTTCGCTGAAATTCAGCTTACATCCTAAAGTATGAAGTGCTACGCTTTTATTCATTTTGCGAAATTAAGAAATATTTATTCATTGTAATTCTGTCTAAAGCCCAGTGATTTTAAATCAGCAATCTCATTTTTTTAAATTAATTTATCTAAATGTTTTGATATGTTTTAATACATTTGCCTTCTTTTTTATGAAAATAAAATCATTATTAGCAAAACCATTTGCAGGTTATATTAACAGGCAGATTAAAAAAGGAATGCAAACTGCTTTGGAAGACCAACAGTTGATTTTCAATAATTTAATCAAAACTGCAGCCAACAGTGAGTTTGGTGCCGACCATCGATTTTCCGATATTAAAAATCATGAAGATTTTATCAAGCATGTTCCAATCAGAGATTATGAAGCATTTAAAGGTTACATTGAAAAAATAAAAGCAGGTAGTCATAATATTTTGTGGAAAGGACAACCTATTTATTTTGCCAAAACAAGTGGTACTACAAGCGGTGTTAAATACATTCCCATTACAAAAGATTCTATTCCAAACCATATAAATACCGCCAGAAATGCACTATTATGCTATATGGCCGAAACCGGCAATACGAGTTTTGCAGATGGTAAATTGATATTTTTGAGTGGCTCTCCCGAACTGGAAAGAGTAGGAGGTATACCGACAGGCAGACTGAGTGGAATTGTAAATCATCATATCCCTCAATACTTGCGTTCTAACCAGTTGCCTTCCTATGAAACCAATTGTATAGAAGATTGGGAGCAAAAGCTTGAAAAGATTGTGTCGGAAACCATTCATCAAAATATGACATTGATAAGCGGTATTCCGCCATGGATGCAAATGTATTTTGACAGACTCATTGAAAAATCGGGAAAAAAAATTGGAGAGTTATTTCCCAATTTCAGTGTAATGGTTCAGGGTGGAGTAAATTATGAACCCTACAAAGCGAAATTAAATGAAAGCATCGGTCGCTCAATAGACACCATTGAATTGTTTCCTGCAAGTGAAGGCTTCTTTGCTTTTCAGGACACCATGACTGAACCCGGTATGTTATTGAATACCAACAGCGGAATATTTTTTGAATTTATTCCGGTTGCTGAATATGGTCAACCCAATCCAACAAGGGTAACATTGAAAAATGTAGAATTAGGAGTGAATTATGCGCTAATCATCAGTTCAAATGCTGGTTTATGGGCATACAGCATTGGTGATACGGTTAAATTTGTTTCTTTAAATCCCTATCGGATTATAGTAAGTGGCAGAATCAAACATTTTATATCGGCATTTGGAGAACATGTTATTGCAGAAGAAGTAGAGTCTGCCATACTAAAAGTGGCAGAAGAAATGAATATTCATCTTACAGAATTTACAGTTGCTCCTTATGTTAGTTCAAATCAAGGTAAGAGTTATCATCAATGGTTTATTGAATTTGAACAGGTTCCTAATAATTTAAAAGATTTTGCCAGTAAACTGGATAATCAAATGCGTAGTAAAAATGTTTATTACGACGATTTGATTAAAGGGAATATTTTGGAACCATTGAAAATTTCTATTATACGAAAGAATGGTTTTATTGATTATATGAAAAGAATTGGAAAATTAGGCGGTCAAAATAAAGTTCCCCGATTATCAAATGACAGAACAATTGCTGATCAGTTGGTTGATTATACAAATAATATATAATGTATCAACTTTGGTTTATCAGGTAATTGTTTTTATAAATAAAACTCTTTTAAACGAACTCTACGCCTAATAAAAAGTAAATTGCACTTCAAATTTAAATTTATCTGATATCATGGGAGAAACTCTTAAAAAAAGAGTGGCCATTTTTGGTTCTACAGGTTCAATTGGTACACAGGCATTGGAAGTGATCAATGCGAATAAAGATCTGTTTGAGGTTGAAATACTTACCGCTCATACCAATGAGGAATTACTGATCAAACAGGCCATGGAATATAAGCCTAATGCGGTTGTAATTGGAGATGAATCCAAATATGAAAAACTTAAGTCCTCTCTTTCTTCAACTGATATAAAAGTTTTTGCCGGTGAAAAGGCGCTGGAAGAAGTGGCCGATTTTGATTCGTATGATGTAATGATTGCTGGAATTGTTGGGTTTGCCGGTTTGAAACCTACTTTAAAGGGTGTGGAAAAAGGGAAGACCATTGCTTTGGCCAACAAAGAGACACTGGTAGTTGCGGGCGATATTGTGATGAAAAAGGCAGTAGAAAATCGTGCTCCAATTGTTCCGGTTGACAGCGAACACTCAGCTATTTTTCAATGCTTGATTGGCGAGTCCCGAAATCCTATTGAAAGAATAATTCTAACTGCAAGCGGTGGACCATTTCTTGGAAAAAAACCTAATTTTTTGGTCAATGTAAAACGTGATCATGCCTTACAACATCCCAATTGGAGCATGGGTGCAAAAATTTCTATAGACTCTGCAACCTTGATGAATAAAGGACTTGAAATGATTGAAGCCAAATGGTTATTCAATTTAAATCCTGATCAAATAGAAGTTGTCATTCATCCTCAAAGTGTGATTCATAGTATGGTTCAGTTTGAAGATGGCAGTATCAAGGCTCAGATGGGTTATCCGGATATGAAACTTCCTATTCAATATGCACTGGGTTTTCCAAACAGATTGAAAAACGATTTTCCAAGATTTAATTTTAAAAAATATCCCAATTTCAGTTTTGAAGAGCCTGATCTTAAAACCTTCAGAAATTTAGGACTGGCTATAGATGCATTGAATGCAGGAGGAAACAAAGCCTGTGTTTTGAATGCTGCCAATGAAATTGCTGTTTGGGCATTTCTTAAAAACAGAATTGGCTTTTTAGATATTACGGCAGTGGTGGAAAAAACAATGGATGCCATTCCATTCATACAAAATCCCACTTTACAGGAATATTTTGAAAGCGACGGTGAGGCACGTAATTTTGCCGCTTCATTAATTAAATTGTAAATCCGTTTCGAAAAAAATTATTTTCATCAATTAAAAATACGGCTCAGATTGAGTTTAAACTTATGATATTACTTTCAATAGATTGGTCAAGTGTTGGAATGAAAGCGGCACAACTTATATTATCTCTTTCCATTTTAGTGATTTTACATGAATTTGGTCATTTCATCACCGCAAAATGGTTTAAATGCAGAGTGGAGAAATTTTATCTTTTCTTTGATCCATGGTTTTCTGTTTTTAAAAAGAAAATAAAAGATACCGAATACGGTATCGGATGGTTGCCTTTGGGTGGATATGTGAAAATATCAGGAATGATAGATGAAAGTATGGATAAAGATCAATTGAATCAGCCT
>CANFOP010000014.1 GCA_947448685.1 Chitinophagaceae bacterium
AGCGGAGATATATGTCCGTTGCTTAAAAAAAACAGGTCTTCGCCTTGTCCGTCCATATTAAATGAAGGGCTATGTTTCATTACTTTAAAATAAAGCGCTGTCAAGAAATCTGCACAACCCAGTGAACCTCCGGGATGACCACTTTGAACTGCATGAACCATTCTTACAATATCTCGCCTGATTTGAGAAGCAATTTCTATTAGATTTTCCATACTAAATGCTGAAATATATCATTAAAATATTGCAAACCTAACTGAATTAATTTTTCAAACAAAGAAAAACAAATTGAAAGAAGATTAACAACTTTTAATCACTTTAATATGGTAATATTATTTAAATTAGCGCCAATCAAATAATTAGATATTAATATTTATTATATAATGTTTAGCCTTGGTCGTATTAATGCTTGCTTTATTGTTACATTTGCACAAGAATAGACAAACAAATTGGACATGGAAAATATTTTATTGAGTGCTTGTCTGGCTTTTTTTATTACTTTTTTCGCTATACCTATTATAATACAGGTTGCTAAGGATAAGAAGTTATTTGATGAACCCGATCAAAGGAAAGTACATAAAATCGTAATACCGAACTTAGGAGGGTTAGGAATTTTTGCCGGATTTATGATTGCTACTTTGTTGTGCGTTCCGAAGAATAACAATGATCATTTACAATATTTTATAGCAGCTGCTACTGTTATTTTTTTTCTCGGATTGAAAGATGATATTCTGATATTATCCGTAACAAAAAAATTCTTTGGACAAATTCTTGCTGCAATCATTCTGATAAAGTTGGGAGGAATACAAATCAATAATCTTCATGGATTTGTTGGAATCAATGAAGTAACCGATTTGGCAGGTAGTGTATTATCACTGTTTGCAATCATTGTTATCACTAATTCATTTAATTTGATTGATGGTGTAGATGGACTTGCTGGCAGTCTGGGTATTCTTGCTACAGTTTGCTTTGGTATTTATTTTTTCATCACCGGAGACCTTACTTTGGCTGTTATAGCGTTTTCAATGGTTTTCAGCCTATCTGGATTTTTAATTTATAATTTTCCTCCTGCAAAAATATTCATGGGCGATACGGGTTCTCTTTTGGTTGGATTGATTAATTCCATATTGTTTATAAAATTTATCAATAGCGCAGGCTCCAACACTTTACAACTGAGCTTTCAATCCATTCCTGCTATTGCGTTTTCATTTTTAATCATACCGCTATTTGATACTTTAAGGGTTTTTGCCTTGCGTGTCTTAAGTCGCAGGTCCCCTTTCAGTCCCGATAGAAACCATATCCACCATATCATATTGGATCTTGGGCTTTCTCAAAAACAGACAACTTTAATTTGCTTATCAGCCAATATTATTTTTATTGGAATGGCCTTGATGTTTGATTCAATCGGAACCACCCTATTAATTGGACTGCTTTCTTTGATGGCATCATTGTTTACCGGCTTAATTTACTATATGAGAACGAAGAGAAAAGTTGAATTATTTGATGGTGTTTCCAATAAGAAAATCAATTCGTCACATAAGATTTTTTCATTGTCACCGGATCCTGTGGAAATGGATTAATCATTTTATTAAATTCATTATTGTGCATTTGCACTTTGTAAAAACTATATCATGTCAAATCTTAGTCAAATTTTAGAAGAGGAAGCGGCCACTATGAATAAGGCAATCAGTCATCTTGAGTCTGAACTGGCGAAAATAAGGGCTGGAAAGGCATCACCTTCCATGCTTGATGGAATCAATGTTGATTATTATGGAAATCCCACCCCACTTAATCAGGCAGCGAATATAACGGTGTTGGATGCACGCACCATTTCAATACAGCCATGGGAAAAAACAATGCTGGCACCTATAGAAAAAGGAATCATGGCCGCCAATATAGGTATCACCCCTCAAAATGATGGAAATTCCATCCGCTTATTCCTTCCACCACTTACAGAAGAAAGAAGAAAAGAACTTGTAAAACGCTGCAATGCCGAAGGAGAAAATGCAAAAATTTCCATCAGAAACATCAGAAGAGATGCAATAGAGCAAATTAAAAAGCTTCAAAAAGACGGAGTGAGTGAAGATGAATGTAAGGATGCTGAAAAAGAAGCACAGGATGCCACTGATCGTTTTATAGCATTAGTGGAAAAACATCTTGCATTCAAAGAAAAAGAAATCATGGCTGTTTAGCCGGTCACTATTGTTTAACCAATCATCACCGGAAGTTTTGAATACAACCAAAGAAACGATATTTATACTATTTTCAATACCGCTGTATTCCATTCTGATTGGTACCGAAATTCTATTAAGCAACTGGCAACAAAGAAAGTTTTATTCTTTTAGAGGGATACTTGAAAATGTTTTTCTGACAATATGCAATGCAGGGCTTGATATACTTCTCAGAACAATTTTTTATCTCAGTATACTGATGTGGTGTTATCATCATCAGTTATTCAGCATCCATAATATTTTCCTGTATTGGTTGGTGCTTTTTATTTTGGAAGATCTCGCCTTTTACTTTGAACACAGAGTTGATCATTATTGCAGAATTTTTTGGGCAGTTCATGTTACTCATCATTCTTCAGAAGAGTTTAATTTAACCACCGGATTCAGGTCATCGGTATTTCAACCTGTTTACAGATTTGTTTATTTTATTCCCATTGCATTGATGGGTTTCAATCCGATGGATATCATTTTCATGTATGCCATTACTCAAACTTATGGCATACTTGTTCACACACAGTTTATCAAAAAAATGCCCGATTGGTTTGAAACTATTTTTGTAAGCCCTTCTCATCATCGCGTTCACCATGCAAGCAACATTGTATATCTTGATAAGAATATGGGAATGTGTTTGATTATCTGGGATAAAATATTTGGCACATTTCAAAAGGAACTGGCATCTGAACCTGTAAAGTATGGACTGACAAAACCAACCTTAATTTCGAATAATCCCTTTAATCTTATAACTCATGAGTGGAAAGAAATTAAAAAAGACCTTTCCAAAAAAACTTCTTTTGCCACTAAGTTAAAATATCTGTTCATGCCTCCCGGCTGGAGCCATGATGGCAGTACTCAAACATCAAAGGAATTAAGAAAAAGACTTTCTTAGCCGGAATGTTCAATAATTTATTATTTTTATTGCATGCATATTTTTCCCGTTACAAGCCAATATGAACAAAAACTTTTTTTAAAAGTACCCATTACCATCTACCAAAATGATTTAAACTGGATAAGACCGCTTGATAAAGACATTGAAGAAGTGTTTGAAGAAAAGAAAAACAAAGCTTTCAGATTTGGCAAAGCTCAAAGATGGATTTTAAAAGATAATAATGGTAACCTGATTGGCAGAATAGCTGCTTTTCATCAAAAAAAATATAAAAATAAAGGTGATGAAATGCCCGTTGGAGGGATTGGTTTTTTTGATTGCATCAACAGTCAGGAAGCAGCAGATTTGCTGTTTGACAATGCAAAACACTGGCTTTTACTAGAAAAAATGGAAGCCATGGATGGACCTATCAATTTCGGAGAAAGGGACAGATGGTGGGGTTTGGTAACCGAAGGTTTTCATGAACCTATGTACTGCATGAATTACAATCCTCCCTATTATAAAGAATTGTTCGAAAATTATGGATTCAAACCATTCTACAATCAAATATGCATGGGAATGTACCCAAAAAAGCCATTAAATAATAAAATCTGGGAACGTCACGACTTTTATGCAGCAGATTCCAATTATTATACTATGCATCTTAAAAAGAACAAATTGGATAAATTTGCTCTTGATTTTACTGAGGTATACAATAAAGCATGGGCCGGTCACGGAGGTATGAAAGAACTATCATTTGATCAGGTGCTGATGATGTTTAATAAAATGAAACCTGTGATTGATGAAAAAATTATTTGGTTTGCCTATTATCAAAATAAACCGATTGCTTTGTTTCTGAATCTTCCAGACCTCAATCAGTGGTTTAAGCACCTAAACGGTAAATTCGGCCTTTTTCAAAAAATATATTTTTTATTGCTGAAGCAATTTAAGAAAAACAATAAATTCACCGGATTGGCATTTGGAATCGTTCCTGAATTTCAGGGAAAAGGGATAGATGCCTATATCATTGCGGAATCTGCCAAGTTGTTGCAAGCAGATAATATCCACTACTCATCCTATGAAATGCAATGGATTGGTGACTTCAATCCAAAAATGCTGAATATTGCCAAAAATCTCGGAGATGTTTTCGAATCAAGAAAACTGACAACCTACAGATATTTATTTGACAGAACAATTCCTTTTAAAAGACATCCAATTTTATAATGTTGTCATTGTTTAATAGATTAAATTTGACAATAAAATGTACCTATGGTACAGCGCTTGTAAGAATATGGATAAATTTATCGTTTCAGCCAGAAAATACAGACCTCAAAACTTCAGTACCGTTATTGGTCAGTCGCACATTACCACGACTTTAAAAAATGCTATCAATAACAATCAGCTGGCACATGCTTTTTTGTTTTGCGGACCAAGAGGAGTGGGTAAAACCACTTGTGCAAGGATTCTGGCTAAAACCATCAACTGTGAAAACAGGGATAAAGATGGTGAAGCTTGTAATAAATGTAACAGCTGTGTTTCATTTGATAAGGGAAGCTCATTCAACATTCATGAACTGGATGCGGCAAGTAATAATACCGTTGACGACATCAGGGCTTTGGTAGATCAAGTAAGGTTTGCTCCCCAGGCTGGTACTTACAAAGTATACATTGTGGATGAGGTACACATGCTAAGTTCAAATGCATTTAATGCTTTTTTGAAAACACTGGAAGAGCCACCTCCCTATGCCATATTTATTTTAGCTACAACCGAAAAACACAAAATACTTCCAACCATCTTAAGCAGATGTCAGATTTTTGATTTTAAAAGAATCACAGCCAATGATACGGTAGAACATTTGCAGGAAATTGTCAAAAAAGAAAAAATTAAAGCTGAAAAAACAGCATTGCATGTAATAGCTCAAAAAAGTGAAGGCTGCTTAAGAGATGCCTTGAGTATCTTAGATAAAATCGTAAGCTTTACAGCTGGAAATGTTACCTATGCCAATACGCTTGAACACTTGAACATTCTTGATGAAGATTACTATTTCAAGTTACTTCAACACCTTCAAAAACAACAACTCGCCGACGCCTTATTACTTTTTGATGAAATCAATCAAAAAGGATTTGAAGGAGATACTTTACTGGAAGGATTTGCAGAGTTTATCAGAAATTTATTGGTTTGCAAAGACCCGAAGTCTACTGTTCTGTTGGAAGTTGCTGATGATTTCAAGGACAAATATGTAGAATATTCAAACAACATAAATACCAGCTGGCTGATTGCCTGTCTGAACATTATCAATGAAACATCTATAGGTTACAAACAAGCCAAAAATAAAAAATTACAGGTTGAATTATCGCTCATAAAATTAAGTTACTTGAATCAGGCACTGGAGTTGAGTGTAAATGAAAGTGGGGTCATTAAAAAAAAAACAGTTGATTCAATAAAGTCGGTTTCTTTCAAATCAATACCTACATTAATTTTAGATAAAAAAAATATTCAGGAAAGTTCAACGGTAGCCAAAAAAGTTGAAGCAAAACTGATTATTGAGGAGTCTGCAAAAAAAACAGAAAGCAATCCGGTAAAAATAAACTCCACTACAGTTGCTGCAATAGAAAAAACAACTCCTTCCATTGGCTCTCTGAGTAAAATAAGAAGCCAAATAGCAAGCAATATCAACACTTCTTCTCAAGAAAAATACTTAGATCCAGAGTCCCTGGCAGAAGCATGGAATCAATATATTGAAAAACTAACCCAAAGAAAAAATCATTCTGCAGTTACCAATTTCAAATTGGCAAAAACCAATATTACCGACAAAAATCAATTCGACATTATTACCGAAAGTGTTATTCAATTGAAGTTTATTGAAGCAGAAAAAACTGCATTGATTGACCATTTACATCTTTTTTTCAATAACAGATCCGTAAAATTCAATTTGATTATTGAAGAAAATAATACTGAAATAATAGAAGAAACAAAATCTATCAGTACAAAAGAGCTGTATAATACTTTGATTGAACAATACCCCTTGATAAAAAAATTAAAAGAAAAACTCAAATTAGAGTTATAATTTTCTATATAAATTTAGAAAATTAACAAAAATTAATAAATTTCTAAATTATCCGAAGCAAACATATGGAATGCTATTTAAGAGTCTTTATATAGAGCTCAATATTTACCGAAAAAAAGCAATCATTACTTTTATCATATGTTTTTTCAAGTTCCATATTTTGCTGAATTTACATTAATTTCGTGCTTCAATTTATTTAAACAGTGATATTATGGCAGAGGTAATTAGAATGCCCAGATTAAGTGATACAATGACCGAAGGAAAAATTGTGTCATGGAACAAAAAAGTTGGCGATAAAATAAAGCCTGGTGACGTATTGGCTGATGTAGAAACTGATAAAGCAACGATGGAACTTGAAAGTTACAATGAAGGTGTATTGTTGCATATAGGAGTTGAAGCAGGAAATGCCGTGGTAGTGGATGGTATTCTTGCTATTGTGGGTAAAGAAGGAGAAGATTTTCAATCTTTATTAGCAGATGCACCTGCAAAAGTTGCCAGCACTGAAATTCCAAAAAATGAACCGACTTCTTCAATTCCCTCAGCAAATAATTCTCAAATTGTTACTGACAATTCAACAAGCAATGATGAAAGATTAAAAGCCTCTCCGCTTGCAAAAAAAATAGCTGCAGATAAAGGAATAGACATCAGTAAATTATCAGGCACAGGTGATGGGGGAAGAATTATTAAAAAAGATATTGATAATTATACCCCCTCTTCTTCCGATACTGGTAAATCTTCTATACCATTTGTAAATACAGCGAATCTAGGAGAAGAAGGTCATACCGACATTCCTCTTACACAAATGCGCAAGACCATTGCCCGCAGACTAAGTGAAAGTATGTATAACGCCCCTCATTTCTACTTGACAATGGAAATGAACATGGATAATGCAATGGCTGCCAGAAATGCCATCAATGAAGTAAGTCCTGTTAAGGTTTCTTTCAACGATATGATTATCAAAGCTTGTGCAGCTGCGTTGCGTCAGCATCCTGATGTTAACAGCAGTTGGATGAACGATTTCATCCGTGTGAATCATCATATACATATTGGCTCTGCAGTTGCAATGCCTGATGGACTAATTGTACCTGTGATTAAATTTGCAGATCAAAAATCATTATCACAAATTGCTGCAGAAACCAAAAGTATGTATGCCAAAGCGAAAGATAAAAAAATTCAACCGGCAGAATTTAGCGGAAATACTTTCACCATATCCAACCTTGGTATGATGGATATTGAATCGTTTACAGCCATCATCAATCCACCCGACAGTGCCATTCTGGCTGTTGGAAGAATCAAAGAAGTCGTTGTTAAAAAAGAGCAGGGATTTGATGTTACCAATGTAATGACAGTAACACTAAGTTGTGATCACCGAAGTGTGGATGGTGCAGTAGGAGCCGCTTTCCTTCAGACATTAAAAAAATATATCGAAAATCCGGTCACCATGCTGGTTTAACAAATACATTGATAAGGAGGATTTATTTCCTCCTTTTTTATTTTACATGGAACAATCCTCTATTATATTATTTGATGGCATTTGCAATCTCTGTAACCACTCGGTTCACTTTATCATTAAAAACGACCCAAAAAAGAAATTTCTTTTTTCATCGATGCAAAGTGAATCAGGCATGGCTTTATTAATGAAATTTGGTTTTTCAACCACAACCTTTAAATCAATCGTTCTTATAGAAAATAAAAGGGTGTATACCAGATCAACTGCAGCTTTAAGAATAGCGCGTCACCTCAACAGTCCGGTTAGATTTCTCTACACCTTCATTATTGTTCCGGCGTTTATCAGAGACTTCTTTTACAATATAATTTCTGCAAACAGATACCGTTGGTTTGGCAAAAAGGATGTTTGCATGATTCCTGAACCCGACCAATTATCAAGATTTATATAAATATTTTTATTATTTATTTATAATTTTTAATATGCTTATATAACTGTTTTTCAAATTTTTAAACTCATTTTAAATTCGAATTATCAGAAAAACAACTTTAATTAGGAGAAAAAACTCATAAAAATATACTAAAAAGCAGTTGTCGGTCGTTTTAATATTCGGAGTAACATCTGATCCTATTAAAACCCGTAACTATGAAACTATTAAAATTCGCAACAATATTGTTGCTGATTAACCTGACAAACTCAACTGCATTTTCACAGCAGTCTGTCTCATCACAAAAAAATATCCTGTCCAATCTTCCAAATAAAATGGAAGTGTCTAAAGAGTTGTTCAGCGATCTGATGCAAGTAAAGGCAGGCGACAGCATTTCAATCCCATTATCAAACAAAAACGAATTTAAAGTTGTCATCATTTCCAATCAGTTTGTGTTTCAGAATCTTCAAACGGTAATAATGAAATCAACTGAAAATGACAATACATTGTTCCAGTTGTCAAGAATCATCAACGAAGACAAATGCGAGTCTTTCACCGGAAGAATAATCAATACGGTTTACGCTGATTGTTTTTTGATCAACAAGGATGAAAAAGAAAACTATGTATTCAATAAAACTGAATTGAAGAACATCATTCAGGATTGCAGTTATTAATACAATACCCTACTATACCTAAATCCGATTCGATTAATCGAAAACCCTACCAACATGAAAAACTTTACCCAACAACTTTTCATTGCGTTACTCTCTTTAATATCCTTACAGGGATTTTCTCAGCCAGTATTGAATAGTTATCCATCAGCAAACGCTACTGTTTATCTTGACTTTAACGGTGAAAATGTAAGTGGTACTTTGTGGAATGGAGGTATGCCAATAACTTGCACTGCATCCGGCCTTACTGATGATCAGATCACTGAAATTTTCAACAATGTTTCAGAAGACTTTAGTCCATTTAATATCAATATTACCACTGACTCTTCAAAATTTTTTAGTGCACCGCTTACGCAAAGAATAAGAATTATCATTACACCAACAAGCAGTTGGAAGGCAAATGTGGCTGGTGTTTCTTATATCGGTTCATTTAAATGGGGTGACAATACGCCTGGATTTGTTTTTTGTGACAGACTGAATTATAATGTAAAGAGTATTGCAGAATGTTGTAGTCATGAATCTGGTCACACATTGGGATTATCTCATCAATCCAAATATGACAGCAATTGCAATTTACTGCAAACGTATAACGCAGGAACAGGAGATGGAGAAACAGGATGGGCACCAATCATGGGAAACAGTTATGGTAAAAACATGACGATTTGGAACAATGGTCCTATTTCTACAGGTTGTAACAATATACAGGACAACTTAAGCATCATCACTGGATTAAATGGTTTTTCCTATAAAGAAGATGAATATTCTGACAGTTTGAATAATGCAGATGATTACTCAAATTTAGATTCAGTAACAATAGATGGAATGATTTCTACTAATTCTGATAAAGACGTTTTCAAATTCAGTTATAACAAGCAATCTAACATCCATTTTGAAGCTACTCCTCACAGTGATGGTGTAGAAAACAGAAATGCAAATCTTGATATCAAAATATCAATCTATAATGAAACAAATACCCTGATAAGAACCTATAATCCACTTGATGTATTGAACGTGACTGTTGATACAATTCTAGCTGCAGGTTCCTATTATTTTGTGATAGAAGGAGCGGGTAATAATAATACAAGTAACTACGGTAGCATTGGAACATACCAAATAACAACTACAAGTCATGTTTATGGAATTCACCAGGTATCATTATCAGGAAATCTTGTAAATAGCAAAGATGATCTTAACTGGAACATTATTTCAGACAACTCCATCAAATCTGAAACTATAGAATACTCAAATAATGGTATAGAATTCAATTCATTATTGAATGCAAGTTCATACAGCAGAAATTTCAGTTATGTACCTCAAGGTAATGACACAAGGTATTATCGTCTAAAAGTTGAATCTGTTACCGGTGAAATCGCTTATTCTAATGTTACTGTTTTAAGGACAGAGAAGAAAGCGAGCAACGTATTTATTGTTCCGACAATGGTAAACAGTCAGGCGATGATTAATGCTACAGAGGATTATTCTTACAGATTATTGGATGTCAATGGCAGATTGATAGAAACAGGAAGAGGAAACACAGGCAGCAATTATATCAATATGAGCAATAAAGCAACAGGAATGTATTTCATTGAATTAAAAGGCAGAACAACAAAAGAAATTAAAAGAATAATTAAGCAATAAGGTAGATTCAAAAATAGGTTTAGTTTTGGTGTAAAGGGATTGGCAATAGGGGCCGATCCCTTTTTTTAATAGTAAAATTCATTAAAAATCACTTGAGTGAATTCTGTTCAAGTAGTTGATCAATAATTTCTTCCACGTGAAGCAATATTTTATCTTTCCCTGATTTTTTTACTGCACTTGTTACAAAGTGCTGAGGTAAAAACTGCCATGTTTTTTTCATCGCTTCCAAAAAACTCTTTACATTTTTACTGACGATGCGTTGATTCTCTTTATCGCTTTTAGTGAATACAAGACAAAAAGGAATTTTCCATATTTTTAAATTTTCCAAAAAAGCCAAATCAATTTTTTGAGGTGAATGCCGAGAATCAATTAATACAAATACCATCGAAAGATTTTCTCTTTTTCTCAGATAATTTTCTATCATTTGCTCCCATCTTCTTCTGCTACTTTGACTAACTGTTGCAAATCCATACCCAGGCAAATCAACCAAGAACCACTTTAGCATTAACCCTTTCTCAGAACTGCCTAAAATCTCAAAATGATTGATCAATTGTGTTTTACCGGGGGATGCGGATGTTTTAGCGAGTTTATCATTATTGCACAACATATTAATCAATGATGATTTTCCCACATTGCTTCTTCCGATAAAAGCAAATTCAGGTTTATCCGGAGATGGACATTTTTCATACTCCGGACTGCTGATGATATAAACCGCATTTTTAATCTGCATGTCAATTTTTTGTTAAACAAAAATACTCAATATAAACGCAATCAGCATACAAAGATTCATAAACGTTCAAAGAATGTATATTTGTACAATAAATGGCAAAATACAAACACGATAATATAGTTCCAGATAAGGATTCCAAATTGAGCAAAAAAGAACAAGTAGCGAATATGTTTGACAACATAGCCGTTAAATATGACTTTCTCAACCGTTTTCTCAGCGCAGGTATAGATATTGGCTGGAGAAAAAAAGGACTCATTCATTTGAAAGAGGTAAATCCGTCAACATTGCTTGATGTTGCTACAGGAACCGCTGATGTAGCGATATTAGCCTGCGAAATATTAAACCCCAAAAAAATAATCGGAATTGATATCAGTGAAGGTATGCTGAACATAGGAAGAAATAAGATTGATGATCTTAAACTTTCAGATAAAATTGAATTGTTGACAGGAGACAGTGAAGCCATTAAATTTGAAGACAATTATTTTGATGCAGTCACTGTTTCATTTGGTGTAAGAAATTTCCAGCATCTGGAAAAAGGATTAAGTGAAATAAAGAGGGTGTTAAAACCAGGAGGGAAATTGATGATACTGGAATTCAGTAAGCCAAGAATGCCTTTAATAAAAATTGTGTACTCTTTTTACATGAAAATTTTCACTCCAGGAATTGGAAAAATATTTTCAAAAAACAAGAACGCCTATTCATATCTGGATGAATCCATTAAAAATTTTCCTGAAGGAAAAGAATTTATTGAAATATTAGATAAAACAGGATTCACCAAAACATATCATAAACCATTAACTTTCGGAATATGCAGTATTTATTGCGGAAAAAAATAAGCACCGTTTTTATAGTTGTTTTTCTTTTGCCATTTTTTGCGCATGCGCAAATGGAAAACGAAATCAATCTACCGGACCACGACTACAAAAAATTTCATTTTGGGATAAAGCTTGGAGGCAATCGTTCATTCTATCATTTTTCTCATAACCCTTATTTTATTCAAAGAGATTCTGTTCTTGGAATCGAAAGCCTTCAAAGTTCCGGAATCAATCTTGGCTGGCTTGTAAACATGAACATTGGCGAACATTTTGACCTTCGCACCTACCCTATTGACTTAGTGTTTACCGAAAAAGCTTTTGAATACCACTTAAAATATCCGGATGCCTTTTTAAAAGAAGACAGTTTTACTACCAAAAAAGTTCAAGGGGTGACACTTGCCCTTCCTTTACAATTAAAATTCAGCAGTGACAGGATTGAAAATTTCAAAGTATACATGATGGCGGGTGGTAAAATCGAATATGATTTTGCTGCAAATGCAGGAGAAAAAAATGCAGAAAAACAAATAAAACTCAACAAATTGGATTATGGAGTTGAGGCCGGAATAGGCTTCCACCTTTATTTTCCCGTATTTGTTTTATCTCCGGAATTAAAAGTTGGTTGGGGTTTAAAAAATGTTCACAGCAGAGATGAAAACCTTAAATATTCCAATGTGATTGATCAGATTAAATCGAGGACTATTTCATTTTCTCTGATTATTGAATAAAACATCATTGATCATACAATCTTCTGTTTAAATTAAGTCGTACAGATGCAGCCAACATAAATTCTTTTTTCTTTTTGGGTGTACCTTCTAAATTATATGTTCTATTCATTACATTTACTTCAAAAAATAAATTTCTTTTATATTCATAGGATGCTGTCACGTTTACATTGAAACAATTTTCTTTTATTCCACTTCCAATTGAAAACCCATTTTCTCCATTACGTGAATTGTAGTTTTTAAAAATATCACCTCCAAAATTTGAATGTGCTGAATCCAATCCTTTATAGTAATAAACAGCTGTTGTATTGAAATTCCATTTAGGAAAAGGCTGATATGACATTATAAATATCAACTCCTGAAAATTTGCTCCAAGCGGATGCGCCAAAGGTTGATTATAATGGGTATAATTGGCTATGGTATCATTATGAGAATAAGTAAAAGGCCTAACCCTGTTCAATTCCAATTGCAGATCCATGTTTTTAATACCAAAGGCATCTATGTATTTTGCCCCCAATTGCATTCCAATTTTATTTGCCCAATTGGTAGGCTGATTTTTTATTCTGGATAAAATAAATTCATCCAACAATAATTGTCCGTAAAATTGTGCTCTGTGAAAAAGATTTGCCTTACAATCAATTCCGGCAACGGCATTGTCCGGACTTCCGATGGATCCTTCAATATGTCTGTAAAAAATAATTGGATTAAGATATTGAAAATCAAAATGATTTTTTCTGCCGAAAATTACACCTTCGAAAAAGCCAATATTAACAGATTTTCCAACATTAACGCTTAGATGATGCATCGCTGCGTATTTTCTTGACAATAATGAATCACCTCTTTTAAAGAACTGTGGCATTAGTTCCATGAAAATATTCTGATAATTAAATTTCCATATTTTAGTATTGATTTTTGCAAAAAGATAACTGTTTCCATAGTCACTCAAGAAAAGACTTCTGTATCCGTTTCCAATAAAATTTTTATCATACCCACACTGAACATCAAAATATTTTGCTGCATTAAACGTAAAATATCCTCTTCCATCAAAATAATCAAATGCCGTAGAATCCTCCTTTACCATCTTGTAAAAACCAACACCCGGAACAGCCCTGGAATTCCTGACATTTTGCTGATAATATAACGGTCCTCTCTCCTGATTTTCGGTAACATAAGTAAAAAATCCAACCTTTTTCCCTATCAAACCTCTCATTGCAATGCCCCTTGAATTTACATAAACCCTTTTTTCAGAAAGGGAAGAATGAGCAAAACCCAAGTACAAAATCGGATTCACGCTCAGAAAAAATTGATTACTGTCTACTTCAAACAAATTTGCTTTTGTTTTGTAAAAAGAAGAAAATAATGGTTTTTTACTTTTTATGAACGCGGGAACTCCATTGATAAATTCGCTATTATTTATCAATAACCCCTCCACATTATATTTATCAGTAGAAGTGATATGTTTATTTTCAATTGAATCATTTAATTGGATAATTTCCTCAACTGCATATTTTCTGTTTAATGGCTTAATGCCATTAAAGTTGATATTTGTATTATGTTGAAATTTTATCTCGAGTCGGTCAATAATGCGATTGTCTTTATCGGAATAATTAAAATAAGTGGATTGAGCAAAAAGCTGTACTGGAAAAATAAATATCAGCAATTGCAATAATTGTTTCATTTGTTGCATGAGTCCACAAAAATTTCGATCATAAATTTTTATATGTTACTTCACTAAAAGACAATGTCATCAAAGCAAAGTAAAAGATAAAAGTACTTATAATAATCAATGTGTTAAAATCACATCATTATTCAGGAAAAAAACAATAAAATAAAGCAGAATTACTCTTCAATGGATTTACGAAACTATTGAATTTTACATATGCTTATAAAAACATTTGGAAGTGCCGTATTTGGTGTGGATGCAATTACCATTGAAGTGGAAGTGGATGTAAATAATCAAGGCAAAAACTATTGCATTGTGGGACTTCCGGATAATGCTGTGAAGGAAATTCTTCAACGGGTTGAGAGTGCCTTAAAAAGCAACCGCTATTATATGCCCCGTACAAAATTGTTGATTAACCTCGCTCCTGCCGATATACGTAAAACCGGAACCGCTTTTGACTTGCCAATAGCCGTTGGAACTTTGGCGGCAACCGGCCAAATTGAGCATGCAGTTAATTTATTGCAATACGTTATAATGGGGGAATTGAGTTTGGATGGAGGAGTCAAACCTATCAAAGGGGCATTGCCAATTGCATTACAAGCAAGAAGGGATAAATTCAAAGGATTGATATTGCCATTATCAAATGCGAAAGAGGCTGCCCTTGTATCGGGAATTGAAGTTTATGGCATTTCGCACATGAAAGAAGTAGTTGATTTTTTAAAAAATAAAATATCATTAGAACCTATTGTTGTTGACATAAATAAAGTTTTCCAACAATCACAAATTGATAATGAATATGACTTTGCCGATGTCAAAGGTCAGCACAATATTAAAAGAGCATTAGAAATAGCCGCAGCCGGTGGACATAATGCAATATTAATCGGTCCACCGGGTGCGGGTAAAACAATGTTGGCTAAACGCTTACCAACAATACTGCCTCCACTGACTATTCACGAAGCATTGGAAACAACCAAAATTCATAGTGTTGCAGGTAAGTTGCCTGAAAACTCTACCATAATTTGTAAACGTCCTTTCCGAAGTCCACATCATAGCATTTCAGATGCGGCACTGGTCGGTGGCGGAGGTAATCCTCAACCGGGAGAAATTTCCCTCGCACATCATGGAGTGCTTTTTCTGGATGAACTTCCGGAATTTAAAAGAACGGTGCTTGAAGTAATGCGTCAACCAATGGAAGAAAGAAAAGTAACTATTTCACGTGCTAAAATAGCATTGGACTTTCCTGCAAGTTTTATGCTGATCGCAAGTATGAATCCCTGTCCCTGCGGATATTTCAATCACCCGGAAAAAGAATGTACCTGCCCTCCCGGAACTGTACAAAAATATCTTAATAAAGTATCCGGGCCTTTATTGGACAGAATTGATTTACATGTAGAGGTGACGCCTGTTGCCTTCGATGAATTATCATCCAAAGAAGATATTGAAAAAAGTGAGCGTATTCGTGAAAGGGTTATAACAGCCAGAAAAATGCAGGCAGAAAGATTCAGTAATCATGTTGGTATATTCGCAAATGCTCAAATGAATAGCAAGCAGTTGAAAGAAATTTGCATCATTGATGATACTGGCAAGAAAATTTTAAAAACAGCCATGGAAAGATTAAACTTGTCTGCCAGGGCTTATGACAGAATTTTAAAAGTCAGCAGAACCATAGCAGATTTATCATCAAGTAACAAAATTACAACTGAACATCTCGCAGAAGCCCTACAATACAGAAGTTTAGATAGAGAAAGCTGGGGTGAATAAATAGTAAATTTTGAATAAAATTAATTCTACTATTTTGCCTCATCAATTTAAAATGCTGCCTTTCCGTCATTTTTAATAACATTGCACAATTATTGACATGAATAATCAACGATAAACCAAATAGAATATTACAGTTATAACAATTGAAACAAAAATAATTTTATTGCTATTTGTTTTTTAATCACAAGTTTAATAAAAAATGTTGTTGATGTACAAATAGACTCTTCAATAATAGAATAACTGTTATGTATGTTAAAGTGAAAATAAAAATCAGGAAATGAAAATTTTACTCCATTACTTAAAGCCTCATAAATGGCTGGTCATAATTACTTTATTATTAGCCGGAATCAATATCGGATTCTCGCTGATAGATCCTATTTTATTGGGCAAACTGGTAAATCTTGCTGCTGACCAATTTAAATTTTCAATTTCTGAAGGTAAAGAAAAGTTTTTTTGGGGATTTGAAACAATCATAAGAAATGGAAAAGCCTATTTGCAGTTAGGCGTATTTTATATTTTATTATTCTCCATTTCTGTGGCAATGGTAAGCAGAATTGCAAAAGCTTTTCAGGATTATTTTTTAAATCTGATTATTCAAAAATTTGGAGCAAAAGTTTTTACAGATGGTTTACAGCATGCGATGAAACTTCCCTATCAGGACTTTGAAGATCAACGCAGTGGTGAAACCTTGTCCGTACTTACAAAAGTAAGAGCAGATGTGGAAAAGTTCATGATTAATTTCATCAATATTCTTTTCGGCATCATCATAGGAATCATTTTCGTTTTTGTATATGCTGCCATTTTTATCAACTGGCGAATTCCTGTGGCCTATTTCATTGGGATATCCTTACTTACAGTCATTACCAACAAACTAAGCAAAAAAATAAAGTTGATACAAAAGAATATTGTGGGCGAAACTACCGCACTTGCAGGATCAACCACAGAGTCTCTTAGAAATATTGAATTGGTAAAAAGCCTTGGACTTACCAATCAGGAAGTTGACCGTTTGAATAAAAACACTTACAAAATTCTTGGTCTGGAACTTAAAAAAGTAAAAAATATCAGAAGTATCAGTTTTATTCAGGGTACAATGGTCAATACCTTGAGACAAGTTATTCTATTCATACTAATGTGGCTCATATTTCACCATCAAATGGATGCAGGGCAATTGGTAACTATGCAGATTTTTTCTTTTTTTGTATTTGGTCCGTTACAGGAAATCGGCAACATACTTTTATCATACCGTGAAGCAGAAGCCTCTTTGAATAATTTTGATACATTAATGAAAAAAGCACCAGAGGCTGAACCCGCAACTCCTCAGAAATTAGGTACTGTTGAGAAACTGAGATTTGACCACGTATCGTTTCAACATAAAACAGCGTCTCACAAAGCGATAGACGGAATCAGTTTCAATGTTAAAACCGGTGAAACCATCGCATTTGTTGGACCAAGCGGAAGCGGAAAATCAACATTGATGAAATTACTTGTTGGGTTGTACAGACCCAAAGATGGAAAGATATTTTATAATGAACTGGATGAATCATCCATCAACTTTGATGATTTGAGAAATCAAATTGGATTTGTCACTCAGGATACAAATTTATTTAGTGGGACTATTAAAGAAAATTTATTGTTTGTTAATCCATCAGCGAACGAAAAGGAATTACATGATGCATTAACTAAAGCATCTTGTAACAATCTTTTAGTACGTGCAGAAAAAGGCCTTGATACAATGATTGGCGAAGGAGGATTGAAATTAAGCGGAGGAGAGAAACAGCGAATTTCAATAGCAAGGGCTCTGTTGAGAAATCCTAAGATATTAATATTTGATGAAGCCACTTCTGCATTGGACTCACTGACAGAAGAAGAAATAACCAATACAATAAAAGAAATTTCAAAAGCAAAAGAACAAATAACAATATTAATTGCTCATCGCTTAAGCACCATCATGCATGCAGATACAATTTATGTGCTTGAAAAAGGGAAAGTAGTGGAAACTGGAAATCACAATAAACTTGTGGAAGAAAAGGGATTGTATTATGCAATGTGGCGGCAGCAAATCGGGGAAAGAAAAAAAACCGACGCTTAACATTGAAAAATCTTTATACTTCCATAGAGAAAGATAAAAACATATAAATCCACTATGACATAAAAGCTTCCAAAATGATTGACGAAAAGAAAAAAATACCAAATTATTTCTTTAGCATTTTTTCAATGAAATGTCCAAGATGCAGGAAAGGCAAAATGTTCAAAGATTCGAATGCATACAGAAACTTATCCTTACATCATATATTTGACATGTATGATAATTGTCCTGTTTGTAACCAGAAATATGATATGGAGCCCGGATTTTGGTATGGGACTGGTTATGTGAGTTATGCACTTGCTGTAGCAATTTCTGTTAGTACATTCATTGCTTGGTGGGTGTTGATAGGGATTTCTATTGAAGACAATCGAATTTTTTATTGGCTAATCACTAATGCAATAACTTTAATAGTGATTCAACCTTGGATGATGAGACTAAGCAGGGTAATCTACATCAGATTTTTTGTAAGTTATGATGAGCACTATGATAAAACAGAACCAAAGGAATTTGAATAAACAATGTTATTTTAAATTATACCCCAGTGGCACATTGATTTTAATGCCAAAATTCCTTCCAACATTAAAAACTCCTTGCCTGTTGGTTAGTTTGTTTATTGCAGCATATTTCAATCTGCTCAAATGACTTTGATATGCCACGTCCGTGATATTGGATGCAGTTAAATAAATACTGAACAATTGTTTCTTTTTAGTTGAATAAATATCTCCTCCAAACCCTGCATTTAAAAGCGTATATCCGGTGGTGGCAGTTTCGGTATTATAGGCTTTAAATGGATGATTTTGTTGAAATATATTGTCAACTTCAAATTTCACATAGACATTTTTCATGTAATTTCCCCATTTTTTAAAATCACCTCGACATTCAGTGAGCAATTTAGGTGCGGGAATAAAAGGAAGATTCTTTGACCCTTCAATAGCAGTTTGAAATGTTCCGTAGACACAGGAAAATGTATTTTCAATATGCAGCCAATCGATGGGATGAGGATGGATATCCAGCATTATTTCCATTCCTTTTAAAAGAGCTTTTTCCTGATCGAATTTAAATGCGTTGAGTTCATTTCCATTTACTGAAATCATGGAATCACCACCAGAAATACTTTGAAGTTTTCTGTAAAAGATAAAATTTTGAAATTGATTGATAAAGCCTGAAACATTCAATGAAAAATGGGTAGACGTATATTCCAATGCCGCATCTCCCTGTGTACTGGTTTCACTGTTAAGGTTCTTGTTTCCATATTCATACCTGATTGTTCCTTCGTGAGCCCCATTGGATGCTAATTCAGGAATACTGGGTGCTCTAAATGCCCTGGCTATATTTAATTTGATATTTACGCCGGATGATACAGGATATGCAATACCCGCACTTCCGGAGAAATTAGAAAATTGTCTGTTAAAGGCCTGTCCCTTTTCAAGTGTACCGTCTTTCAATGCATTTGCATGAATATTTCTGTTATCAAAACGAACCCCTCCGCTTAAAGTAAATTTTTGAAAATCTTTTTGTGAAAAAACAAACAGTCCGTAATCAATAGAATGGTAATCGGGAATCAATTGCTCCATTCCAAGATTTTCATTTAACTGATCCATACCCGTTAATCCAAATGAGTTTTTCCAACCTTTGGTTTCTTTGAAATGTATTTGAGAAGAATAAGTGATTGTTTTTAAGTTAAAAAACAATGCTCGTTCACTCGGGCTGTTGGGATTGCCGAATTCTTCTCTTCTGTTTTGTTGCCATCCAATATTAAAAGTCAAATGATGGGAGCCAATTTTAAAGCTATTATCGGTTGCTATTTTAAAATGTCTGATATGCTGATAAGGCAACAAAGGTGTGGTGCTGTTAAAGTCTGAATGAGTAGCAATTGTGATGCTATCTCCGGCAATTGTTTTTGTGAAATTACCCAAACTGTCTCGCTCCCCTTCTACAAGTCCTGTGTTTAAATCAAAATTACTACATATCAGATGGCTGAATCCCCACCATTTGTTTAATCCAGCGTAACCTCCTGCATTGTGTTCATTGAATTTAGAGTTAAATACAAATCCGTCATATTTATTTTTGTAATCTGCCGCGGCTTTGATCGTACCATAAGCATTCCAGTTAAACCCATTTTTATTGCCAGAAATATTTCCGTTAAGCGTTCTTAATTTATTGTTGCTTTGAAAATTAGATCCGATATTAATTTTTAAGGTTTTATCCTGTACAGGAACATTGGATATAATATTGATGACTCCTGCCATTGCATCACTTCCATATATAAGTGAAGCCGGCCCTTTCAGCACTTCTATTTTATTTACACTGGCATCATCCACCTCTATTCCATGCTCATCTCCCCACTGTTGTCCTTCCTGTCTTACACCATCATTAATTGTAAGAACTCTGTTATAGCCTAATCCTCTGATAAGTGGCTTTGAAACAGCCGGACCAGATGAAATAGACGATACGCCTGCTTTTTGGGTTATACTTTCAATGATATTCATGGAAGATGTCTGCATCAAATCCTGTTTACGCATCACCGAAATTTGAAAAGGAATTTTTTTTAATTGAGTTGCTTTGCTGACTCCTGTAACCACCACAGCATTGTTTTCGATGATTGACTCGTTCAATAAAAAGTCTTTTTTGGTATCCCCGAATATATCTATGTATACAGCAATCGAAGCATAACCAATGTGCGAAACTTCAACCAAATGCCTTCCTTCACTAATATTAGCAATTAAGAAATCTCCCAAATTATTGGTACTACAACCGATTTTTACATCAGAAATATAGATTGAAGCTCCTTCAATTGGCTTTCTTGTTTTGCTATCCATTATAGTACCGCGAAAACTTCCTTTTACAAATGCAATAGCATCAAAAGAAATTGTAAATAGCAGCAAACAAAGAAACATTGCGATCTTTCTCATAATAAATTATTTGTAACAACGTTGCAAATATATGATTTATCAACTTGAAAATATTTTTGTGATGTACATTCGTGGAATAATACTATTAATAAACATTCGACTTTAGCATTTAGAAAACATTATTATGACATCATTATTTAGTTCTGAAAATATTACCGGTTTTTTTATCTTGGTTATCCTGGAGGTAATTCTTGGAATTGATAACGTAATATTTGTGAGTATTATTTTTAATCGTTTGAAAACGCCTGCTGAATCATTAAAGGCCAGAAGAATTTGGATGATGACGGGAATGCTGTCTAGGTCATTGTTACTTTTCGGATTGAGTTGGTTGTTGCAGCAAAAAGGAAAAGCAGTTCTAACATTATTGAACAAGGGATTTGATTTATCCAGTTTAGTGATGCTGGCAGGTGGCTTATTTTTAATTTATAAGTCAGTGATGGAAATTCACGCAAAACTTGAAGGGGAAGATCCCAATACAAACAAACAATCTAAGACTCAGATTAGTTTGGTTAATGCAATCGGACAGATCTTGCTTATTGATGCGGTATTTTCATTTGATAGCATCATTACTGCAGGAGGGACTGCAAAACATATTGAAATTATGATTGCAGCAGTTATTATTGCCATGATTATCATGTTTTTATTCAGCCCCAAAATTTCAAGTTTTATTCATCATCATCCAACCATTAAAATGCTGGCACTTTCTTTTTTGGTAATGATAGGATTAAGTTTGATCATAGAAGGATGGGATGCTGAAAAAGCTGAAGCCATTCATTTAAAAAACTATATTTATTTTGGTATGGCATTCTCTTTTTCGGTTGAAATGCTGAATATGTTTATGAGAAAAAAAATCGAAAAGAAAAGAATAGTAGAATTAAATGAGCCCGTTCTTAAGAATCAGGATTAATTAGTCATGTTTTGATTTAATAACACAGCGGCAACTACGCCGGCAGTTTCCGTTCTAAGTCTTGTATTGCCTAATGATACAGGTATAAAACTATTGGATTTGGACATCGAAATTTCATCTTTACTAAAATCGCCTTCGGGCCCTATTAAAATAATACCGGACAACTTTTTTCTGAATAAAGACAACTCTATTTTAAGGTCATCTGATTCACAATGAGCAATAAATTTTTGATCAAAGAGCTGATTTGATACTACTTTATTAAATGGTGTGGGTTCTGTCAATTCCGGCATTCGGCTTTGTTTGGACTGCAGCATAGCACTGGTGATAATACCTTTCATTCTGTCATAACGGAAATGCTGTTTCTCTGTTCTTTCACACAATAGTGGAATTATTTTATTGATGCCGATTTCGGTAGCCTTTTCCAAAAACCACTCAAATCGACTACTGTTTTTTATTAATGAAATAGCGATGGTAGAGGTAATTTCATTTGCAGGAGAAAATAGATGGTTTGATTTTCTGACGGTACAGTTTTTTTTATTTGCATCTATTATGAAGGCAGTCAGCAAATTTCCTTTGCCGTCTGTCAACTGTACTTGCTCTCCCTCCTTCATACGAAGCACTTGTACCATATGCCTAGATGTGTCTTCATTCAAAGAAAAGGTATCTTCAGCAGGATTGATATTTTCAGAATAAAAAAAAGGTATTGACATATTAAAATGGACTATCTTCTTCGTTATACTCTTCGTCATTCATTTTGCTTCCTTTTTGAATATACATTTTTGCATCGTTCCCACTGGTTTCAGAAACAGGTCGCCAATTGCCTTCTTTTGGAAGTCCGCCCGGATGACCTGTATCTGTATTTTCATCCTCGATGAATTTCTGTATATGAAGCAATGCTTTTAATTTGATGGTATCCAAACTACCATTTCTGTGCTTGGCAATTTTTACATAAGTTTCGCCTTTATTGCTTTCTCCAAATTCATTTTGAATTTGATCATAATAATCAGGACGATACAGAAACATTACCATATCAGCATCTTGTTCAATGGCACCCGATTCTCTCAAATCACTTAACTGCGGGATTTTATTACCTTCTTTTCTTTTCTCTACTTCACGACTCAATTGAGAAAGTGCAATGATAGGAATGCTTAACTCTTTTGCCAGGCTTTTAAGATCACGGGAAATCTTACTGATTTCCTGCTCGCGATTACTGTTTCTATCAGCACTTCCACTCATCAACTGGAGGTAATCTATGATAATGATTCCGACATTGTGTTTATTTTTTAATCGACGACATTTGGCGCGCAACTCAAAAATATTTAATGCAGCAGAATCATCTATATAAATTGGGGCTTTGGTTAGCCTGTCAATTCCTTTTTTGTAAAGTTGTTTCATTTCATGCTCCTCCAGCCTTCCTCTTGATATTTTTTCCAGCCATATTTCACTTTCAGCACTAAGAATACGTTGAACTAATTGAGCACTGCTCATCTCAAGGCTGAAAAATCCAACTGCTGTTGGCCTTGTAGGATGCAATGCGGCACTGCGCGCAAGATTTAATGCAAATGCTGTTTTACCCACAGAAGGTCTTGCTGCAAGAATAATCAAATCTGTCGGCTGCCAACCATAAGTCAATTTATCCAAAGATGGAAAACCTGTGGGAATACCCGTTATATCTTCCTGACGGTTACGCATATACTCAATTGATTCAATTGTTTTTACCAATACAGAATCAATACTGTCGAAATTTCTACGTAAGTGATTGTTTGTTATTTCAAACAATTTGGCTTCCGCATCATCCAGCATATCAAAAACATCTGTACTGTCTTCATATGCATCTCCAATAATTTCTCCACTGATACGAATCAATTCACGCTGGATAAATTTCTGAACTACAATTCGAGTATGTGCTTCTATGTTTGCAGATGATACTACCGAATTGGTCAGTTTGCTTACATAGTAAGGACCACCCACAAAATCTAAATCTTCCCTGAATTTCAACTCCTCTACAACCGTAAGTAAATCAATAGGCTGTTGTTTATTTGCCAAAGCCTTCATGGCCATGTAAATTTTTTGATGTGATTCCAGATAAAAACATTCAGGCTTTAAAATCTCCACTACGATATCAAATGCACCTTTCTCCAACATAATGGCTCCCAATACAGCTTCTTCCAATTCCTTGGCTTGAGGTGGCACTTTACCGAAAACCATAGAACTTACATCTGCGTTGGTTTTTCTTTTGACTTTTCTGTCTTTATTGACATTGGTTAGATCCATATGATTGATTGAATAATATTTTAAAAATCAGAATTGTTACACCTAAATTAAATCCAAATAAACAAGGATTAAAAAACAAGGGATGAATTCAGTCGAAAAAAATGTTTTTCCACAGTTACTTCACATGCAAAATTAACTTATTCACCCGTTATTAACATCTATATGTGGTATTTTATGCAAAAAATAAATAAATGTCCCACATTTTAAAAATTACCAACAAAAAAACAGTTTTTTTCATTTTTCCAGGTGAAATATTATTCTTATTAAATTAAAAATAACAAGAAAATGCTTCGTTATGTAAAGCAAACAAATGTTGAAAATGCTATTCTGCTATTGTCAATAAACTATCTTTGCTGTGAAAATAACATAGCCTTCGATATGGTTCAAATCCAATCATTCAACCTGGAAATAATCAGAACAAAGGCATTTACAATTAGACCAATTAACATTTAATTCAACAAGAACAATATTTCAATGACAATTTCTTACAAGTGGCTTAGCGAGTACTTGCCCAAAACAATTGAACCTGAAACTTTATCACATATACTGACTTCCATAGGTTTGGAAGTGGAAAGCCTTCAAAAATATGAAGAAATCAAAGGCGGATTAACCGGGCTCATTGCCGGTGAAGTGGTGAATTGTGAAAAACATCCTGAAGCAGATAAACTTTCAATAACAAAAGTAAACATTGGTGAAAAAGAAACACTTACTATTGTTTGTGGAGCACCCAATGTTGCGCAGGGACAAAAGGTTATTGTAGCCCCGGTAGGTTGTACAATCTATCCCATACACGGCGAACCTCTGAAACTTAAAAAAGCAAAAATAAGAGGTACGGAAAGTGAGGGTATGATATGCGCTGAAGATGAAATAGGACTGGGTGAAAGCCATGCAGGAATCACCATTTTAGCAGAAAACGTACTACCGGGCACACCCATCAAAGACATTTATCAACCATATGAAGATTTTATTTTTGAAATCGGATTAACACCCAACAGAATGGATGCGATGAGCCATTTGGGTGTCGCTAAAGACGTTTGTGCTTATCTTTCATTTCATGAGCAAACCAAGTTTGAAGTTAAAAATCCTTACCTCGCTGCATTTGAAAAAGATGAAACAAAATCCCATATCAATATTTCCATAGAAAACCAGGAAGCATGTTTGCGATATTGTGGGGTTAGTTTACATGATATAAAAGTCAATGAAAGCCCTCTTTGGTTGAAACAAAAATTAAAATCAATAGGATTAAAGCCTGTCAGTAACATTGTAGATATCACCAATTTTATTTTGCATGAAACAGGTCAACCCTTGCATGCATTTGATGCAGATAAGATTATTGGGAAAAAAGTGATTGTTAAAACAGCCGAAGAAGGAACCTTATTTACAACACTGGATGAAAAAGAAAGAAAATTAGGACAAGATGATTTGATGATATGTAATGAAAAGGAGCCAATGTGTATGGCAGGTGTGTATGGTGGAATTAACAGTGGCATAACCAGCTCTACCAAAAATATTTTCATTGAAAGTGCCTGTTTCAATCCACTGTACATCCGAAAAACTTCATTAAAGCATGGGCTGAGAACGGATGCAGCCACAAGATTTGAAAAAGGAGTGGATATCAGCAATACATTAAATGTTCTTGCAAGAGCTGCGATGCTGATAAAAGAAGTTTGCGGAGGGGAAATTGCTTCAGACTTTATTGACATATATCCATCCCAAAAAGAAAAAACAATTATAGAATTCGAGTATGCCTATTTGAAAAAATTGAGTGGAAAATGGTACAACCCTGCTGACATAAAAAATATCCTTGTAGGATTGGGATTTGAGATTACATCCGAAACAAATGAACAACTTACATTAACAGTTCCTTTCAGCAAATCCGATATAAGCATTCAGGCGGATATAGTGGAAGAAATCATGAGAATAGACGGTCTAGATAATGTTGAGATTCCTTCTGTCATTAATATTGTTCCATCTAAAGATAAAATCAGTTTTAAAAACGCTGTATATGAAAAGATTGCAGATTATCTAACAGGTCAGGGGTTGAATGAGATGTTTACCAATAGTATCAGCAATAGTGCTTACTATAATGAAGAAACATTGCAATCATCCGTAAAAATGATAAATAGTCTCACCAATGAACTGGACATAATGAGACCCAATATGCTGCAAAGTGGTTTGCAGGTGCTTAGTCACAACATCAACAGAAAAAATACCGATTTACGTTTCTTCGAGTTTGGAAAAACATATCATGTTTCAGATGACAATAACTTTGTTGAAAAAAATCATCTGGCTATTTTTATTACAGGTAACATTATTAATTCAGGATGGAAATATTCTCAACAACCCGCTGATTTCTTTTACTTAAAAGGAATTGTTGAAAATATATTTATGGCTTCCGGGATAAATAAAATTAAATTTGAAGAAGCGTCTTCCCTCTACTTTTCTTATGGTTGCAACGCAATGACAGGGAAATCAATTAATGCAGAAATTGGCGCTGTTTCTGACAAATTACTAAAACAGTTTGATATCAAACAACCTGTTTTTTTCGCCGATATCTCGATGGATTCAATCATACAACATAAAATTAAACCGCTTCAATACAAGGAAATTTCAAAATTCCCTTCCGTAAAAAGAGATTTGGCCTTAGTGGTGGATAAAAAAGTTTCTTATTCCCAATTAGAGCATGTAGCTTTATCTTCATCCATTCATCAATTAAAAACAATTGATTTGTTTGATGTGTACGAGAGTGATAAATTGGGTAATAATAAAAAATCAATGGCAGTCAGTTTTACATTTTTAGATGAAAATAAAACCATGACAGATCAGGAAATTGACGGCTTCATGAAAAAAATTGTTGCCGTTTTTGAAAAAAATATCCAGGCCGAAATAAGAAAATAACTGCGAATTGGAACCGATCGAATCACATATTACAAGAATACAATCTAAGCTGAATGAGCTGTTAAAGAAATATGCTGCATTGCAAAAACTTGCTGCCCAGCAACAAATAACCATAAAGGAGCTTTCTGAAGAGAAAGAAATGTCAGAAAAAAAAATCAGAAGTTTGGAAGAACAACAACTCATTTTAAAATCTGCCGCCGGACAATTGAGTAGTGCAGACAAAAAGGCTTTTGAACAAACCATCAACAAATACATCAAAGATATTGACCACTGTATCACTCTTTTGAACGAATAATATATGGCAGAGGAACTCATACCCGTAAATATTGTGATTGCCGATAGAACTTATCGCATTAAAACAAATCCCAGCGATGAGGAAGTTGTTCGCAAAACAGTAAAATTAATCAATGATAAAATCATTGAATTTAAAACCAACTTTGCCGGTAAGGATATGCAGGATTACATTGCCATGGTTATAATTTGGTATGCTACCCAAAATACAAACACCGAAAATAATTCTCTCTCCAATCAGTCAATTACAGAAGTATTACAAAAAATGGAATCCCAAATAGATAAAATAATCTAAATACGTATAACACCCTTTTAATTTAATTTCCATTCTTGCATACGAATTAAATTTTCTCATATATGTCAAGTCCGAACTTGCCACAATTTTCGTACATTTGCAACGTTCTGTCATATAAGTGATTAGAATACGCATACAATATTGTGAAAAAGTTAAAAACAACAAGAAAATCAAATGGAACCGGTTATACTTTACATCATCATAGGTGGGGCATCGCTTGTTGCGGGCACCATTTTGGGTAAACTCATTTTTGCAAAAAATACAAGTAAGTTAGTAGAAGATGCAAACGCGGAGGCTAAAAAAATCATTGCTGATGGTCAATTTCAGGCAGAAACACTAAAAAAGGAAAAGCAACTAGAAGCGAAAGAAAAGTTCGTTCAGATGAAGGCTGATCATGAGAGAGACGTATTGCAACGTACTCAAAAGCTGAGCGAATCTGAAAATAAAATCAAGCAGAAGGAGCAAAGCCTCAACCAGAAAGAAGCCAATCTTGAAAAACAATTGAAGGAAAATGAATCCATCAAGGAAAATCTGAATCGTCAAACAGAAATTGTAAATACGAAAAGAACCGAACTGGAAAAGCATCAGGAAGAACATATCCGCAGATTGGAGAAAGTGGCTGGCTTGTCAGCGGAAGAAGCAAAAAAGCAATTGATTGAAAGTCTTACACATGAAGCTCAAACAAAAGCATTGGTAATCCAGCAGGAAATCATTGAAGATGCCAAGCAAAAGGCAAACAAGGAAGCCCGTAAAATTGTAATACAGACTATTCAGCGCACAGCTGCAGAGCAAGCCATTGAGAACTCTATCACTGTTTTCAATTTGGAAAGCGATGAAATAAAAGGGTCAATCATCGGTCGTGAAGGAAGAAATATCAGGGCCATAGAAGCCGCTACCGGTGTAGATTTGATTGTAGATGACACCCCTGAAGCGATTGTGCTTTCTTCATTTGACCCATTAAGAAGAGAAGTAGCAAGGCTTTCATTACAACGTCTAGTTGCTGATGGAAGAATACATCCTGCCCGTATTGAAGAAGTGGTTGAGAAAACTAAACGTCAATTGGATGATCAGGTAATGGACATAGGAGAACGCACAGCCATGGAACTTGGAATTCACGGACTACATAAAGAATTAATCAGAATGGTAGGTCGAATGCGTTTCCGTTCTTCTTATGGACAAAACTTGTTGATGCACAGTCGTGAAACAGCCAATTTATGTAG